>CAJQHO010000017.1 GCA_905478185.1 uncultured Flavobacteriales bacterium
GTCCAAGTATTGGTTATATTATAAAATCAACTATTTATATTCCATTAATTTTCATATTATTAAAAACAAAGAAATCATACTTATATTATATTGTTTTTATTTTATTCCATTATTTCCAGCATTTTTAATTGGAAGTAGAGGCTCTGTAATTATGATTGTTTTAGGTGTGTTAATTATCCTTTTTATTATGATGATTGAGAAAAGAATTTATTTAAATAAAATAAACATACACTACAAAGAATTAACTAAAAAAGATATTTTAGTAGGGATGTCATTGTCTGGAATTGTATTGTATTCAATTTTTTATATCAGGAGAATGGGTAGCAAGGTGTATATATCATCATCTGAGTTGGTGGAAAAATATTTTGACATATCGATTCCTCCAATTTTTATTTATATGATTTTGCCTTTATATTTAAATCTTAGAGAAACTGTAGGTATAGCAAATCAAATTATAACCCAAAATTTAAAAGTAGGTAATAGTATTCCAATGTTTTTTCTAGAGTTGTTTACAATATTACCAGGTAAGCAAATGTCACCAGGTATAACTTTAGGTAATTTAATTGGTAAAAGTGGTGATGCGGGTTTAACGCCAGGTATTATTGCTGGAGTATATCTAGATGTTGGATATCTAGCAGTTTTCGTGCCAGCAATTTTAATTGTAATTATTACTTATTTTTATAAGAAATCATTTATTGACGATAATTTTAAAGTAATTTATGTCCTTAGTATTATTCAATTTTTTCATGTTTATCATAGGGGGTTTCTCAAATTAGAATATTTCATTTCATTTCTGATTATTTTTGTTTATTTATTACTATCCGGTTCGTTTAAAATATTTAATAATGAAGATACTTCACATTCTATACCAATCAATTCCTAATACTGCTGGATCAAGCATTAGAAGTAGAGATATTGTTGCATCACAGCTAGCTGTGAGCTTAACTCCTATTGTAATTACTTCTCCTTTTCAAGAACCTCTTGTTTCTGGAAAAAAAAAGGAGATTATTGAAGGGGTTACATATTACAGAACATTTTCAGGATATCAAAATGAAGTTGTTTCAGAGAGAAGAACTGGAGTGTTTATGCAAATTAGAAAAGCGATAAGATTATTTTCATTTACTGTTAGTATTTATAAAATAGTAAAACATGAAAAGATTGATGTTCTACATGCACATGCAATGTTCTTTTGTGCTTTCCCTGCTAAAATTGTTTCTCTATTACTAAAGAAACCAATATTGTATGAAGTTCGATCTTTATGGGAGGAAAGATATAAAGGGAAGAATTTTCTGCTTAATGTTCTTTTTGGTGCAATTACTTTAATTGAAACAATTGCTATGTTTTTAAGTAATGAGGTGATAGCAATTAACAAAACCTTAAAATTCGAATTAAAATCTCGGTTTCTATTAAAAAATAAAGAAATACATATTGTAGAGAATGCAGTTAATTTAAATAGAATAACTGCTAAAAAAGTAGAGCGTGAGGATCAGGTGTTTGCTTATATCGGAACAATCAGTCCTATTGAAGGTTTAGATTTATTAATAAATGCGTTTAATGATCTTCATAATGAAGGAGTGAAAAATAAATTAGTTTTTTATGGTGATGGAGTAGTCTTACCAGAATTAAAGAAGTTAGCAAAAGGAAATAATTTAATTGAGTTTAGGGGTAGATTCTCCCAATACCAGATTACTGAGGTGTATTCAGAAGTTGATATTATTATAAACCCAAGAAAGCAGAGTTTTTTAACTGATTCAGTTACTCCATTAAAACCATTAGAAGCAATGGGTTATAATAAATTAATTATGGCTTCTAATATTGGGGGTATGCGTGAAATAATTGAAGATGATAGGACTGGTATTTTATTTGAACCAGATTCTGTTGATTCAATAAAATCTGCAATTTTGGATATTTTAAATAAAAAAGATATAAATAGGATTAATGAAAATGCATTAATATATGTTAAAAAGAAAAGAAGTTGGAAGTCAAATGCGGTTAAATATAAAGACATATATCAAAATTTATTAAATGAATAAAAAAATAAGCTTCCTTAACATTCCTATTGATGCAATTTCAATGCAAGAAACTTTGCAGAGAGTAGAGAAAGCAATTGCAGATGAAAATCAAATACACCATACTGTTGTAAATGCAGGCAAAATAGTACTTATGCAGACGGATAAGGAATTAGAAAAAAGTGTAGTAGAAGCTGATATCATAAATGCTGATGGACAAGCAATAGTATGGGCAGCAAATATATTAGGACAAAAATTGCCTGAGCGTGTTTCTGGAATTGATTTAATGGAAGAGCTGGTTAAGCGCTCATTTCAAAAAGGATATAAATGTTTTTTCTTAGGAGCAACCCAGGATGTGGTAAATAGATTAGTAGAGATTTATAAAGAGCAGTACTCTGATGTCATAATTGCAGGATATAGAAATGGTTATTTTGAGAAAAATGAGGAAGAGCAGATTGCCAAAGAAATATCAGATAGTGGAGCAAATATGTTATTTGTTGCTATCACATCCCCTAAAAAGGAAATATTTTTAAATACATATAAGAATCAGTTACAAAATGTAAATTTTATAATGGGAGTAGGGGGTAGTTTTGATGTTATTGCTGGTAAGGTAAAGCGCGCACCAATTTGGATGCAAAACTTTGGAATGGAATGGTTATTTCGAGTTATTCAAGAACCAAAAAGAATGTGGAAACGCTATTTAATTGGTAATACAAAGTTTATTTTGTTAGTTGTTAAAGAATTTTTCAGGGCTAAATAATATTACCTACCTTTTTCATCAAATTTTAGATAATGAAAAGTAAAGTAGCATTAATAACAGGTATTACAGGGCAAGACGGTTCTTATTTGGCAGAATTCTTGTTAAAGAAAGGATATAAAGTACATGGGATTAAAAGAAGAGCATCCTCATTTAATACGGATAGAATAGAGCATTTATATCAAGACCCACATATTGAAAATAGAAATTTGATTTTGCATTATGGTGATATGACAGATTCTATGAATCTGACTAAAATCATAAAGGAAGTTCAGCCAGATGAAATTTATAATTTGGCAGCCATGAGTCATGTGCATGTTTCTTTTCAAATTCCTGAGTATGTTGCAAATACTGATGGAATGGGAACTTTAAGAATTTTAGAGGCTATTCGACTATTGGGTTTAACAGAGAAAACAAAAGTTTATCAAGCCTCAACTTCTGAGTTGTTTGGAAAAGCACAAGAAGTTCCGCAATCTGAATCAACTCCTTTTTACCCTAGAAGTCCTTATGGAGTTGCAAAGATGTATGCCTATTGGATTACAGTTAATTATCGTGAGGCCTATGGTATGTTTGCTTGTAATGGGATTTTATTCAACCATGAGTCGCCCGTTAGAGGTGAAACTTTTGTTACTCGTAAAATTACTCGTGCTGCATCAAAAATTGTATTAGGATTGCAGGATAAATTGCATTTAGGAAATTTAGATGCAAAGCGAGATTGGGGGCATGCTAAGGATTATGTGCGCATGATGTGGATGATATTACAAACAGAAGTTGCTGAAGATTGGGTAATCGCAACAGGTAAAACGACTACAGTTCGTGATTTTGTAAAAATGGCATTTTCTTTTGCTGGAATTGAGTTAGAGTTTAAAGGTGAAGGTAAAGATGAGAAAGGTTTTGTTGTGTCTTGTTCTAATCCTAAATACCAAGTTGAGATAGAAAAAGAGGTAGTTGCTGTTGATCCAAACTATTTCAGACCAACTGAGGTTGATTTATTGATTGGAGATCCAACAAAAGCAAATACTCAATTAGGCTGGATTCCAGAATATAATTTAGAACAGTTGATTAATGAAATGATGGAATCAGATTTAAAATTGATGACTAAAGATCAATACTTGAAGGATGGGGGCTATACCATTATGAATTATTTTGAGTAAAATGAAAAAAGATAATAAAATCTATATTGCTGGTCATAGAGGTTTGGTTGGCTCTGCAATTGTTGAAAATTTAAAAGCAAAAGGGTATAGTAATCTTGTTTATCGCACTCATTCAGAATTAGATTTAACGAACCAAGAGGATGTTAAAAAATTCTTTCAGATAGAAAAGCCTGAATGTGTAATTTTAGCAGCTGCAAAAGTGGGGGGAATCGTAGCTAATAATAAATATAGAGCTGATTTCATTTATGAAAACATTATGATTCAGAATAATGTGATACATCAATCATATTTGCAAGGAGTTAAGAAACTTTTGTTTTTAGGAAGTACTTGTATTTATCCAAAAAATACTGATCAACCTATGGTTGAAGAAAGTTTATTGACTTCTGAATTAGAATATACTAATGAGCCTTATGCAATTGCTAAGATATCGGGAATAAAAATGTGTGAGAGTTATAATTTGCAATATGGAACGAACTTTGTTTCAGTAATGCCGACTAATTTATATGGTCCGAATGATAATTTTGATTTAGAAAAATCCCATGTCTTACCTGCTTTAATTCGTAAAATTCATTTAGGGAAATGTTTGCGTCAGAACGAATGGAATTCTATTAAATCGGACTTAGATAAAAACCCAATTGAAGGGATTAAATCGGATTCAAATAAAGCACAGATTACTGAAATCTTGTTAAAATATGGAGTAAGCAAAGATTCAGTTGAGATTTGGGGAAGTGGTAAGCCAATGAGAGAGTTTTTATGGTCAGAGGATATGGCTGATGCTTGTGTCTTTTTGTTAAAAAACAGAAATTTTAATGATACTTTTGATTCAGAAAATACTGAAATCAGAAATACTCATATTAATATTGGGACAGGTGTAGATGTATCAATAAAAGACCTTGCAAAGCTGATTAAAAAAGAAGTTGGTTATAAAGGCAGTTTTATTTTTAACACATCAAAACCAGATGGGACTATGAAAAAACTAACAGATGTTTCCAAATTAAATGGCTTAGGGTGGAAACATAAAGTGTCTCTTGAAAAGGGTGTTGAAAAGATGTATGCTTGGTATCTTTCAGAATAAAACTATTCTTTTCTTTTTCTTACTTTTGCTTTAATGAAAGGTTATTCTAAATATTTTTGGTTCATTCATTTTATTGGTGATATTTTATTTATCAATATTGCTTTTATCTTAATGTATTATCTGAAATTTGATTCTATTGATTTTTCAGATAAGTATCGTTTTTTACTGATTATTTTCAATGCGAACTGGATATTAGTTGCATTAATGTTAAAGCTGTATGAGTTGAAAAGAATCATAAGGTTAGATAAAGTTTTGTTTAATCTTTTTAAAGCATTTGGATTTAACGTTTTAATAATTACAGCTGTTCTTTTTTCTTTAAAACAGTCTGAATTCTCAAGAGAACATTTGTATGCTACATACTTAATGTTGTTTGGTTTAATTATGTGTTGGAGATATTTATCAATTAAGTTAATTAAACTTTACAGAAAATCAGGATATAATTATAGGAGGGTTGTTATAGTAGGAGGAGGAGAAGTAGCTCAACAGTTAAATGATTATTTTAATTCTGATGATGTTTTAGGAGTAAGATTATTAGGTGTGTTTTCTGATTCTGATTTTTCTTTTGAGATAAAAGATAGTGTAAAAACTGGGACATTAGATAGTTTAGAGCAGTTTGCATTAAAAAATGATATTGATGAGATTTTCTATACTATGCCTTTAACATATACTAAAAAAATTAAAGGATTAGTTGATTTCTGTGATAAGTATATGATAAGGTTTAAAGTAGTTCCTGATTTTAGAGGGTTTATATTTAAACGTGTAAACATTGATTTTTTTAATGATGTTCCAGTAATTACTCTAAGAGAAGAGCCTCTTACTGATTTTATTAATAGATTTACAAAAAGAGTATTTGATTTGATATTCTCATTACTTACTATTTTTTTTGTGTTGAGTTGGTTGTACCCTATCATAGCTGTATTAATTAAATTGACATCAAAAGGGCCTGTTCTTTTTAAGCAATCTCGCTCTGGTGTAAATAATGAAGAATTTTTATGTTATAAATTTCGTTCAATGACAATGAGTGCTGAAGCTGATACGAAACAAGCAACAAAAGGAGATGTGCGAATAACAAAGATTGGAGCATTTTTAAGAAAATCATCTTTGGATGAGTTTCCTCAGTTTTTTAATGTATTTATGGGGGATATGTCCATTGTTGGGCCTAGGCCACATATGCTAAAACATACAGAAGAATACTCTGAGTTAATACAAAAATATATGGTAAGGCAATTGGTAAAACCAGGTATAACTGGGGCTGCTCAAGTAAAAGGGTATAGGGGAGAAACTAAAGAATTGGAAGATATGGAGGGGCGTGTGCGTTTAGATGTTTGGTATATTGAAAATTGGTCTTTGTCATTGGATATAAATATAATTTTTCATACGGTTTGGAATGCTTTTAAAGGTGATGAAAAAGCATATTAAATTACTTATTTTAGTTTTCTTTCCTTTTTGTTTGATTGGGCAGATTTCTACCTTTAAATCTTATCCATACAAACAATTCTCAAACTACTTTTCAGATGCGATTACTTTTTGTGATTCTGATACAACTCAGCATATTGAGTTAGGCTCAAGAATCAACTCTAAGATTTCTTATCATGATAATAAGATGTATAGTAGTTTACTTGTAGGAAAAGTTTTTTCAGCTAATCTTAAAAATAAGATCACACTTAATTCTAATCTCGATCATCTAATTGGAGATTTCCATCCATTAAATCAGCATCTTGCTGACTCTCTAGATTTATATTTTCCTACTTATGGAGATAAAAGGTTTAGATGGCAATTTAATTTAAAGTATAAGGTAAATAAATTTATAACTGCAGATTTTGGAAAAGGAAGGCATTTTATTGGAAATGGTTATCGTTCTCTTTTATTGTCTGATAATCAGACACCTTATCCTTTCTTAAAATTGACTACAGAATTCGGTAGAGTTAAGTATTACAATTTATATACAACTTTCTTAAATCCTAATCAAAGTGATTTTGGAAGAAAGAAACATTCAACTATTCATTTTTTAGATTTTGCTCTAACTGATAACATTCACTTTGGAGTTTTTGAAAGCATTCTATGGCAATCAAAATCAGAAGAAGTTAATAAAGGCTTTGAGTTTGCTTATCTCAATCCTATCATTTTTTATCGTCCGGTGGAGTTTTCAAAACACTCTAGTAAAGGTAATGCTTTGATGGGTGCTAATTTTAATGCTACTTTCAACACAACAGTTATATATGGGCAAGCAATGCTTGATGATTTGAATATTTCGCGCCAAAAAGATAGTGATGAAGAAGATTATGAAGAAGGGTTTTTTCAAAATAAGTTTGGGTTTCAGATTGGAGTAAAAACTAAATATAAAGAAGTTGATTTATTAGCTGAGTACAATCAAGTTCAACCTTATACTTATGGGCATAGAACAGTATTGCAAAATTATTCTCATATGAACCAAGCTTTAGCTCATCCATTGGGAGCAAACTTTAAGGAAGTGGTTTTGATGGCCAATTATAAAAAAGATAAATGGATGTATAGTATTAAAGTTACAACTGCAAAAGTTGGTTTGGATTCGTTAGACACTCATTATGGACAGAATATCTTTGAATCAGATTATGAAGCAAGTACAGGAGGTCAACACTCTTATGGGAACTTTAACGGACAAGGATTTTTAACTAAACTAAACACTATGTATGCTGAAATCTCTTATGATTATAAGGGGTTTGATATTTTTGGTTCTTTATTCTATAAAACTAAAAAGTCTGACCTAGGAGATCAGACTTCTTTATTTTATTCTTTAGGATTGAGAACTTTTCCATTCTCAACTTTCACTGATTATTAAAATTCTAATTTCTCTCCATCTTTATAGGCAACTATAAAGGAGTTAGTATACCCTTTCCTTTTCATTTCTTCTTGGAATTCCTCTGCCTCATCTAAACTATAAAATAGCCCAGCTAAATAAGCTGTTTTTCTCTCATCAATAGGGATTGTTATAACATGTTCTTCATTAAATAATGATGCAGGAGTATCAAAATCTCCAAAAGTACCAAGGTTTAATCTGAAGATATAAGGAGCGCCTCCTTGTGCTATTTGGTCTTCCTTGCTGAATGAGCGCATTAAGTTATCACGAGCTTTTAAATAAGATTTGTAAACACTAAGAGCTTTTTTATCTTCTCCTTCAGTTTTATAGATGTAAATTAAATTCTCATAAGCAGGCAAGAATAATCTTTCTTGTTTTATTGATTTCTTAAATAGTTTTACTGCTTCTTTTAAATTTAAAGAAGAGGCAGTTGTGTGTTTTACACTACCATCTCTATTTTTACGAGCAGATCTTGCTGAAAAATCAGCATAAGCAACAGCCAGATTATATGTCCATTTTTGGTTGCTGTAAATTTTTGATGTAATTGCTTTTAAGTATCTCTTAGCTTGACCTACCCCTCTTTTATCTTGCAATGCAAGGTAAGAAATTGCTAAATTTGCTCTAGAGAAGTTTAGCCCATCTTCAGATATTTTTCCTCTTTTTAATCTTTTTTCTGCATTTTTAAGATTCTTTTGAGCTGCTTTATATTCTTTATTAGCAAGAGCTTTGGCTCCTAAATTATATTCTCCAATTCCTTCTTGAATTTGAATCATACTTCTTTCATCAATCTTACTCACTTTATCAAACTGTAAGTGATCATCCTTTTTTATAATTTGTAAATTAGTTACATCTGCTTTTTTTCCTCTAGGAACAATAGCACGTTTGGTATTATTAGTTTTAACAACCTCCCCTCCTTTAGATTTTGTTTTCTTATTTTTTCTATCAAGTTTTTCAATAGCTGTTTGCATTCTATCATTAACTCTGTTTGCATCATCATCATTTCCAGAATTTCTATAAAGTGCTTCCAAAGTTATATATGCTTGAAAGTTAAATTCAGCTTTACGAATTAAGGCACTTAATAATGAAGCGGCTTCATTTTGATTTCCTGAAAAATAATGCCCCATTGCAATGTTGTAAGTCCAATTGTCATCAGTAAAAGCTTTTGATGTAATTAAATTTAAATACCTACTTGCTACTGCTAAATCCTCTTTATTTCCTGTTTTTGCATAAGAAAGAGCCATGTTTGCGTGAATGTAGTTCAAGGCATCTGGAGTTAATTTTGCTCTTTTGTAGCGCTTCATTGCTGCTTTAAACTCAATTAAAGCTGCATCATATTCTTTATTTTCCATCAAGTTAAAAGCAGCAACATAATGCTCTTCAGCTTTCTTTGCTTGGTCAATAGTTCTCTTTGAAATATCTTTTTGATTTTCGTATTGCAAAATCTTGTCTACATCAGATATAGGACTCCATTCAAAGGCTGTAATTCCATCTGTATATGAGGTGTCAATAGCTGAGATTGAAGCGAAAATATTTGTCGCAAAAACGATTAGCCCTAGTGAAAATATGATTCTTTTTATCATCTTATTTTTGTTTTCTTTTATAGTGTGCCAAATTATGAAAAATTATTGAAGTACAATTCTGTAATTCATAATCTGATTATTTTGTTCAACTTGAATGAAATAAAATCCTTTCGCAAATGTAGTTAAATCAATTTCTGACTTGCTATAGTCGTTACTATTGTTTTCAACTGATAAAAGTTGATTACCTAAAGTGTTAAGGATTATGATGTTTTGAATGTTAGAACCTCCTTCAATTGTCAGTATTCCCATAGTAGGGTTAGGGTAAATACTAATATTATTATCAAGATTATCTATTCCGCTTATATTATAATTTATGGCATATGAAACTACCTCACAATCTCCATCAGTAACTACAACATAATACTCTCCAACTGATAAGGGTTCGTAAATTTCAGAAGTTTCTCCTGGAATTAGAGTCCCATTTGCATAATACCATTGATAAGAGTCAAAACCACTAGTTGCTTCAATTGTGATTCCATTGATCCAAATATTGATTGCTAATGGGAATGGTTCGTAAACTATAGCTGTGTTAGTTGCTAAACATCCATTTGCATCAGTAATTATTACATTATAATTTCCTGAGCAAAGGTTGCTTGAGTTTCCTCCCCAATCATAAGAATATGGAGAGTTTCCTCCACTAGCAAAAGCATAAACCACACCATCACAATTGCCATAACAACTTACAGAATCAGATTCAGTAATACTTGTGATTGGACTAGGTTGAATAATTTCAGCAAATGCTGAACTCAAACATCCATTAAAGTCAGTAATTAAATAAGTATAAGTACCTATTGAAAGATTATCAAAAACATTTGAGTTCTGATAAGTATTCCCACCATCATCAGAATAGTTAAAAGGGGTTAGCCCTCCAGAAATAAATAGCTCAACTTCTCCATTATTTAAACCATTACAGCTAACATTAACTGTAGATGTTTGTGTATAAATTGAATCAGGGTTTCCTAGAGATATTGAGTCTGTAATAGTACATCCATTTTGATCAGTTGCAGTTATTGTGTAGTTTCCGCTATATAAAGTAGTAATGTAAGTTGTTGCTAAATTTGACCATAAATAATCAAAACTTTGTGTTCCTCCCCAAACATTTATTTCTGCTTGAGTTGTTCCGTTATGACATAAAATTGAGTCGGTTGTTAATGTAGTTGTTAATGGTTGTGGTTGGTAAACATTAAAGGTGTCAATAAGCATTGTGATGGAGTCATCTAAAACTAAGATGTATTCTCCATAACAAAGGTTACTGATGTTAGCAGTGGATGCTGCAAACCCATTTGGTCCAGTCCAACTGTATGTATAAGTTGAATCTCCACCATTTGCAGAAATAAATAAAGAAGCATCACAAGAATCATAACAACTTATAGTGGTAGAACTAACAAGATTTAATGATAATGAAGATGGTTGGGTAAGCTCAACAAAAGTATCTAAAGAACAAGAATTACTATCAGTAATATTTAAAACATAAATTGCGCTCATCAAATTATCAATATCTTCAGAATTAGATGTGAAAATAGAAGCATTTGCCCAATAGTAAGTTAAATTACCAACCCCACCATTAGCAGAAATATAGATAGCTCCATCATTACCTCCATAAGTGGAGATATTAAAGATAGAGTCAATTGAAAATGAAATTGGACTCGGCTCAGTTATTGTTGCAGAACTATTTGTAACACACCCATTTCCATCATTTATTGTTAAAGCGTACAGTCCAGCACATAGATTTGAAATATCTTCTGTTGAGTCTAGTATGCTTGTCCATGAGTAAAAATATGGTAAGACACCACCAGAATTGCTGCTAATTATTTCTCCATCACAAATACCATTACAACTAATGTTTGTAGTAGTGAGAGTTGAAACTAATCCAGCAGGTTCGTTTAGAATAATTGTATTTATAGCCGTACAGCCATTAGCATCTTCAATTGAATCAGTATAACTACCAGCAGTTAAATTAGAAGATATTAATGATGATTGAAGAGATCCATTTAAATAATTATCAAATGGAGCTGTTCCTCCATTTACTAGAATGTCAATCTCTCCATCAGTTCCTCCAAAGCAAGAAATTTCATAACCATTAAAATTAGTTGTGCTGTATGTTGTGTATAAGCTATCAGGTTGAGTGATTGTAATAGTGTCATAAATAGTACAACCATTTAAATCAGTAACAGTGTACGGGTAAACTCCTGCAGGAACTTGATTGTAAGGATTTGGTAATAAACTAGTATTAAATACTGATTGAGGGTATGGTAAATATACTGGCATTGGAGTTCCTGCCCATCCAAGAATATAATTTGTATCTCCAGGAACACTACCAATTGTTCCACCAAAAAAATTAACTATAGCTCCTCCATCATTTACTCCAAAACAGCTTACATTTGTTTGAGTATATGATGAAGTTAGTTCTGCTGGGTCATTAATTGTTACTGAGATTGAAGTTGTGCAACCACAACCATCAGTAATTGTACAAGTGTATGTTCCTGCTGATAAATTGCAAATATTAGCAGTAGTTTCTCCTGTATTCCAACTGTAAGTGTAATTACTAGCACCACCAGTAGTATTTGTTGAGATACATGCATTATTATCGCCAAAGCAGAGTAAATCAGTAGCAGAGTAAGTAGTGATTAATGTATCATATTCAGCAATAGAAACTGCTAATGTTTCCGTGCAGTTATTAGCATCAGTTACTGTTAATGTGTAAGTTCCTGAAGGGACATTTATAAGATTTTGAGTTGTTGCTCCATTGCTCCAAGAATAAGTGTAAGGAACAGCACCTCCATTGATAGTAACATTAGCAAATCCAGTACTTGTACTGTAACAACATATAGTGTCAGTTGAAATGCTTAACGTTAAACTATCAGGTTGAGTGATTGTAATAGTGTCATAAATAGTACAACCATTTAAATCGGTAACAGTGTACGGGTAAACTCCTGCAGGAACTTGATTGTAAGGATTTGGTAATAAACTAGTATTAAATACTGATTGAGGGTATGGTAAATATACTGGCATTGGAGTTCCTGCCCATCCAAGAATATAATTTGTATCTCCAGGAACACTACCAATTGTTCCACCAAAAAAATTAACTATAGCTCCTCCATCATTTACTCCAAAACAGCTTACATTTGTTTGAGTATATGATGAAGTTAGTTCTGCTGGGTCATTAATTGTTACTGAGATTGAAGTTGTGCAACCACAACCATCAGTAATTGTACAAGTGTATGTTCCTGCTGATAAATTGCAAATATTAGCAGTAGTTTCTCCTGTATTCCAACTGTAAGTGTAATTACTAGCACCACCAGTAGTATTTGTTGAGATACATGCATTATTATCGCCAAAGCAGAGTAAATCAGTAGCAGAGTAAGTAGTGATTAATGTATCATATTCAGCAATAGAAACTGCTAATGTTTCCGTGCAGTTATTAGCATCAGTTACTGTTAATGTGTAAGTTCCTGAAGGGACATTTATAAGATTTTGAGTTGTTGCTCCATTGCTCCAAGAATAAGTGTAAGGAACAGCACCTCCATTGATAGTAACATTAGCAAATCCAGTAATTGTACTGTAACAACATATAGTGTCAGTTGAAATGCTTAACGTTAAACTATCAGGTTGAGTGATTGTTATTGTGTCTGAATGACTACAGCCATTAGCATCAATAACGGTATAAGGGTAAATGCCCTCTGGAACAATATTAGTTGTAGCAAAAACTGATGAACCATTAATTAAAGGATAAACTAAAGTATCCCAAAAGAGTGTGTAATCAGTAACTCCACCTGAGAAGTTGACTATTGCACTTCCGTTTGAGCCTCCAAAACAACTTACATTAGTTTGAGTGTAAGTTGAGCTTAACGGATTATTAGGTTGAGTTAGAAAATAACTATCAGTAGCGATACACCCTAAACTATCAGTTACAGTAAGAGTGTAATTCCCTGCAATTAGGTTAGTAGCATTTATTGTAGTTTGTCCATCTGACCATGAGTAAGTCACTGAGCCATCAGCCCCAGAAGTTACAGAGGTAATTACTCCATTAACATCATTATAACACAATAGGTTATTAGAAAAAAGAGAAGTTGTAATGTTACTGATATAATCTATAATCGTTGCATTGTTAGATGTGCTGCAATTATTGTCATCAGAAATTGTAACAATATAATTTCCTGCTGATAAATTATTTATATCTTCACTAATAGATCCATTGTCCCAATTGTAAGAATAAGAACCAAAACCTCCAGTTGCTGTTATGTCAATTGATCCATCAGGAGATGAGCAATTTGTAATATCAGTTGAGGTTATTGTAGATGATAGTAGTGGAGGTTGAGAAATATTTACTGTATCTGTAATTGAACACCCATTATCATCAGTAATAGTATAAGAGTATATTCCAGCAAGTAAATTGTATTGTGCAGTTGTTTCCCAATTTTCAGTGTAAGGTGTTGTACCTCCTGATATATTTAAAGTAGCAACTCCATTAGAATCACCAAAACAACTTACATCTGTAATGTTTTCTGTAGCAAATAAACTATCTGGTTGTATGATAGTAAATGAGATGCTATCGGAACATTGTTGCCAGTCAGCATCAGTAACGATACAATAATAATTCCCTACTGCTAAATTTGAAATTGAGCTTGATGTGTTTCCATTACTCCAATTGTAAAGTGCATGTCCACTTCCATTTTCAATAGAAACAATATTTGCCGTACCGTTATTGTCATTAAAACAAGTAACATTAGAGCTATTTACGCTATCTATTCCATAAATAGAGCAATCTACCATGCTTAATGATGTAGTATCCCCTGTTGCTAAGGTTTGAATAAAACTACCAGCACTATCTACTTCTTGTCCTTTCCAGATTGCAGTGTAAGTTCCATAATTTGCACTTGGTCTGAATCTTACTCTGATAATTACTTGTTGAGTTGATCCTTGAGTGATTACAATTCCAGTTGTGTCCGTTCCCGTACTCCAGTAACCAACTGCATGTCCGTTAGCATCAATATAGTATGGGATAGCTGGCCAGTTCCCAATTATTGGGTTATTCCATTTTAAATCAAAATCAGTTGCCCCAATTGTCAGACTATCATGTGAAATGTCAAATTCTGGGCGAATCCTTAGATCACAATTAGAAGTATTTGTTATTGATATTGTGTCATAAGACCATACCCAAGGGCCGTAAACTGGGTTAGGGTCAAATCCTGTAAGGGACTGATCAATACTTTTATTACATGAAGATGTAGTAGTGAATGATGGTCCATCAAACCAATTAGTAGTTGGAGTGCATCCGTATGGTCTGACTCTCCAATCATAAGAGGTGTTAGCTAATAATCCCGGAATAATTAATGAATCAGTATTCACTCCACTTAAAATGCTTACCCCAGTTGTTGCAGGGTTCCATCCCGTAGTTCCGCTTATTCTCCATTTGATATTGTAATGTGTTGCATTAAGTGATTCCCATGTAATAGTAGCAGAAGTATCAATAATTGTTTGTGTACTTAGACTATAAGGATCACAGGGCAAAGGCATGGAGATGATTACTCCTTTCATACCTGAGCCAGCATGTGGTTGACATACATAATAGTAAGTTTTTATACTGTCAGCAGTCCAAGAGCCTCCTCCATAAGGAATGTTGAATCCATTGTTAGATGTTGAGCCATTATTATTGAATGTTGTTTCTGATACTTCAACAGCATTATGACTAGCT
>CAJQHO010000018.1 GCA_905478185.1 uncultured Flavobacteriales bacterium
TTATATTTATATTCTGCTTGTGAAACTTTAGGAATATCTCGTGAAAAATTAGTTCAACAACTTCATGAAGGGAAAGCAAAATACTCTTCAATATTTAATTACCCAACTTTAAGTTGGGCAGATATGGGTGCTGTTGGATGGCTTGTTGATGGTGCAGCTATTGTAAATCAAGTTTCATTGCAAAGAACTTCTTACGGACCTTATTCCAGAGGAATGGTTAAAATTTGCAAGGAAGAAAGTTTCCATCAAAGGCAAGGCTATGAAATAATGGCTGAAATGGCAAAAGGGACTGCTGAACAAAAAGCTATGGCACAGGATGCTTTAAACCGTTTCTGGTGGCCTTCTATAATGATGTTTGGACCACAGGATTCTGATTCTCCAAGAACTGGGAATGCTATGAAATGGAAAATAAAAAGACAAACTAATGACGCTTTGCGCCAAGATTTTATTGACAAAACTGTAGGACAAGCTGAAGTTATTGGGCTCACTATTCCTGACCCAGATTTAAAATGGAATGAAGAAAGACAAAGTTATGATTTTGGTGAAATGGACTGGGAGGAATTCTGGAGTGTAGTTAACGGAAACGGACCTTGTAACAAACAAAGACTGGACCATCATAAAAAAGCACATGATCAAGGGAAATGGGTGCGTGATGCTGCAAAAGCATACGCTAAAAAACAAGAATTAGTAGCAAATTAAATATATATTATGGAAGAAAACTCAACAGTTTGGGAAGTATTCATACAGAGTAAAAATGGCTTAGCCCACAAACATGCAGGAAATGTACATGCAGAAGATAAAGTAATGGCATTAGAAAATGCAAGAGAATTGTACACAAGAAGAAATGAAGGCTCGTGTATATGGGTTGTAAAATCAGAATATATTGTGTCATCAGAAACAGAAGATAGTGAAGCATTTTTTGATCCCTCAAATGACAAAATGTATCGCCACCCTACTTTCTACACTATGCCTGAAGGGTCAAAACATATATAAGGATGAGTAATTTATTTACATATACTTTACGAATTGCGGATAGCTCTCTAATTCTAGGACAAAGAATGTCAGAGTGGTGTTCAAACGGACCTACTTTAGAGGAAGACATTGCAATGTCTAACATTTCACTAGATATGTTCGGGCAAGCAAACGGGTTTTATCAATATGCAGCACAATTAGATGGCACTAAATCAGCTGATAAATTAGCATTTAGAAGAAATGAAAGAGAGTTCTTTAACCATCAACTAGTAGAACAAGAGAATGGGGATTTTGGAACTACAATGGTCAGAAACTTTCTGCATGATGTATTTAACTTTTTATTCTATACTGAGCTTTCAAAAAGCAAAGATGAAACGCTTTCAGCATTAGCTAGTAAATCATTAAAAGAAGTAAAATATCATTTACGACACTCTAGCAACTGGTTAATTCGGTTAGGAGATGGAACAGGAGAAAGTAATACTAAAGTACAAGATGCATTAGAAGAGCTTTGGATGTACACAGGCGAGCTTTTTGAAATGGATAATTTAGATGCAGAATTACTAAACAGTGGTATTGCAGTTGATAATTCAGCTTTAAAATCAGAATGGGATAGAATGGTAAATAAAACCCTTGTTAAAGCAAAATTAACGCGCCCTGAAGATGCTTATATGGCAACAGGAGGAAAAAAAGGATTACACACTGAATATTTAGGATTTATTTTATCTGAAATGCAATTTTTACAAAGAGCATATCCGGATGCAAAGTGGTAACACTAAATACATTTGGGAACTTTTAAACACTGTTCCTGACCCTGAAATTCCTGTAATTTCAGTTGTAGAATTAGGAGTTATTCGAGAAGTGAAATTTGAGAATCACTACCTTACTATCTCCATCACTCCTACCTATTCAGGTTGTCCTGCTGTAAAAACATTCATGGATGACATAAAAACTTGTTTAACAGAAAATCACATCAATAATTTTGAGTTGAAAATAGTATACTCTCCTGCTTGGACTACAGAATGGATGACAGATGCAACCAAGGAAAAACTCAGAAAATACGGCATTGCCCCTCCATCAAATATAGTTATTTGTCCTCAATGTAAATCCGAAAACACTACTTTGATAAGCGAATTTGGTTCAACCGCTTGTAAATCATTATTTAAGTGTGATGAATGCTTGGAACCATTTGAGTTCTTCAAATGTATTTAATCTAATTTATTTCTGTTTTTATTTAGTATTTTAGCACTTTAATCATACTTTATAATGATACAATACGAAATAATTAATGGTGTTGGAAAAATTACACTAAACCGACCTGATAAATACCACTCCTTTGTAAGAGAAATGGCTCTACAACTACAAGGAACACTAGATAAATGCAATGAGAACAAGGCAGTAAGAGCAATCCTAATTACAGCAACAGGAAAAGCTTTTTGTGCAGGACAAGATTTAGGAGAAGTAACCGATCCAAACGGACCAGAATTGACACAAATCGTACAAGAACACTACAACCCTATCATTAGAAAAATAAGAAATATTGAAAAACCAATAGTAGCTGCCGTAAATGGTGTTGCTGCTGGTGCAGGCGCAAGTATTGCCTTAGCTTGTGATATTGTTGTAGCAACAGAAAGCGCTTCCTTTATTCAAGCTTTTAGTAAAATCGGTTTAATTCCGGATAGTGCTGGCACATTCTTTTTACCAAGATTAGTAGGAATGCAAAAAGCAGCAGCATTAATAATGACTGCTGAACCTGTTTGTGCTAAAGATGCTGTAGACATGGGAATGATATATAAAGCCTACTCAACTGAAGATTTTGAAAAAGAAAGCTGGAAACTAGTAAGTAAATTAGCTGCTATGCCTACTAAAGGTTTAGGACTTACAAAACGATTACTAAATGCGTCCTACAGTAATGATTTGGAACAGCAACTAACAATGGAAGATGAATGCCAAACTATTGCAGGAAATTCAGCTGATTTTAAAGAAGGTGTGCAAGCATTTTTAGAAAAAAGAAAACCAACCTTTAAAGGAGAATAAATGATGAAAATAAGTGTAATTGGTGCAGGAACTATGGGAGCAGGAATTGCTCAAATTGCTGCTACAAACGGACATGAAGTCTGCCTTTATGACTCTTTTGATGGAGCAATAGAAAGTGCTGAAAGTAAATTAAAAAAAATACTTAACCGACTGGTTGAGAAGGAAAGAATCACCCAACAAGAAAATGAAGAAATTCTAGAAAGAATTAATTTCATAAAAGAGATAAAAGAAGTTTCGGGGAGCGGATTGGTTATTGAAGCTATCATTGAGAATTTGGACATCAAACAAAAGGTATTTGCTGAAATTGAAAGTTTGGTAGATGAGGATTGTATAATAGCATCCAACACCTCTTCCCTATCTATCGCATCCATTGCTAGTGCTTTAAAAAAAGCAGAACGAGTTGTAGGAATTCACTTTTTTAACCCTGCACCATTAATGCCTTTAGTTGAAATTATTCCTGCAGTTCAAACTTCAAAAAGCACTTTGTCTAAAGCAAAAAAAATTATTGATTCCTGGAATAAAGTAACGGTTATTGCAAAAGATACTCCAGGATTTATTGTAAATCGAGTAGCTCGCCCATTTTATGGTGAAGCACTAAGGATTTATGAAGAAGGTATAGCGGATTTTGCTACTATTGATTGGGTAATGCGTGAACTTGGAGGTTTCCGCATGGGACCTTTCCAGCTCATGGACTATATTGGAAATGACATCAACTATACTGTAACCGAAACTGTATTTACTGCATTCTATTTTGACCCTAGATACAAGCCTTCTTTCACACAGAAAAGAATGATGGAAGCAGGATACTTAGGAAGAAAATCAGGGAGAGGTTATTATGATTACTCCACTGAGATGCCACAAGCAAATGAAGACAGAATATTAGAAAAAGTAATTTTATGGCGTGTATTAGCCATGCTAATTAATGAGGCAGCTGATGCTCTTTTCCTAAATATTGCAACAAAAGAAGATATTGACTTAGCTATGACTAAAGGAGTTAATTACCCAAAGGGATTACTCGCTTGGGCGGATGAAATTGGCTTAGAAAATGTACTAAAACAACTGGAAGATTTACAAGCAGAATACGGTGAAGACAGGTACAGGCCTTCTCCACTTTTAAAGAGAATGGCAAAAGAAAATAAAACTTTTTACTAGATATGGATTTAGCAAAAAAAGTAGTAGACAAAATGATAAGTGGAGATGCTTTTAGCCAGTGGCTAGGCATTGAAGTTTTGGAAATTACTGAAGGTTTTTGTAAGTTGAAAATGACTGTAAGAGATGAAATGACTAATGGGTTTAATATTGCACATGGTGGAATTGCTTACTCACTAGCAGATAGCTGCTTGGCTTTTGCTGCAAATGCGGATGGAATTCAAGCTGTTTCTATTGAAACTTCTATTTCACACACTAAAAAAGTAGCAAGTGGAGATACCTTAATTGCTACTAGTAAAGAGATGAATAAAAGCATTAAAACTGCTTTGTATTTTATTACAATTACTAACCAAGACAACTTAGAAGTTGCTCATTTCAAAGGTACGGTTTATCGTACTGGAAAAGAGTGGTTTCCTGAAAATTAAATTATGACATATATAATTGATGCAATACGAACTCCAATCGGTAACTTTGGAGGAACGCTTAAGGAGGTAAGAACTGATGATTTGGGAGGTATTCCTATCAGAGAACTTATAAAAAGGACAGGAATTGATGCAAGCAAAATTGATGATGTAATATTGGGTTGTGCGAATCAGGCTGGAGAAGATAATAGAAATGTGGCAAGAATGTCGCTACTACTTGCTGGAATTCCTTTTTCAGTTCCTGGAGAAACGGTAAACCGTTTATGTGCATCTGGAATGTCAGCTGTAATTCATGCACACAGGGCCATTGCGGCAGGTGATGGAGATTTATTTATTGCAGGTGGAGTTGAAAATATGACAAGAGGACCTTGGGTGATTTCAAAAGTTTCTAAGCCTTTTGGGAGGGACGCTCAAATGCACGATTCTTCTTTTGGCTGGCGATTCGTAAACCCAAAAATGAAGGAATTATATGGAGTAGATGGAATGGGAAATACAGCTGAAAACTTAGCGGAAAAATACAATATTTGCCGTGAGGACCAAGATCAGTTTGCTTACAACTCACAAATAAAAGCTTCAAAAGCACAATGTTCAGGAAGATTAGCAGAGGAAATAATCCCTGTTGAAATTCCACAAAGAAAAAGTGACTCCATTATATTTAAACATGATGAATTTATAAAGGGAGATACCTCATTAGAAGTTTTAGGAAAATTAAAAACCGCTTTCAAAAAAGATGGAGGAACAGTAACTGCAGGAAATGCTTCAGGATTAAATGATGGAGCGGCAGCAATGCTTTTAGCATCAGAAAAAGGGGTTAAAGAAAATGGCCTTACTCCTATTGCTAAAATTATAAGCTCAGCAGTTGTGGGTGTAGAGCCAAGAATCATGGGAATAGGGCCTGTTGTGGCATCCAATAAAGCCCTTGAAAAAGCAGGCTTAACAATGAAAGATATGAATATTATTGAACTGAATGAGGCTTTTTCAGCTCAGGCGCTA
>CAJQHO010000019.1 GCA_905478185.1 uncultured Flavobacteriales bacterium
CACCTAAATGCATTTCGGAGAGTACGAGCTATTTCCAAGTTTGATTAGCCTTTCACCCCTACCCACAACTCATCCAAACACTTTTCAACGTATATTGGTTCGGTCCTCCACTCCAGATTAACGGAGTTTCAACCTGGTCATGGGTAGATCACTTGGTTTCGCGTCTACCCCCTCTAACTAAGCGCCCTATTCAGACTTGCTTTCGCTACGGATTCGAATCAAAAATTCTTATCCTTGCTAGAGAGGAGTAACTCGTAGGTTCATTATGCAAAAGGCACGCAGTCACCATAAAAATGGCTCCTACCGCTTGTAAGCGTATGGTTTCAGGATCTATTTCACTCTCCTATTCGGAGTACTTTTCACCTTTCCCTCACGGTACTTGTTCACTATCGGTCTCTCATTAGTATTTAGCCTTACCGGATGGTCCCGGCAAATTCAGACAGGATTTCACGTGTCCCGCCCTACTCAGGATACTACTAGTTAATAAATCTATTTCAAATACGGGACTATCACCCACTATGGTCGTTCTTTCCAAAACGTTCTTTTATAAATTTATATTACATGTTGTAGTCCTACAACCCCAAAATTACCGAAATAATCTTGGTTTGGGCTGATCCCTTTTCGTTCGCCACTACTCAGGGAATCACTATTGTTTTCTCTTCCTCTGGTTACTTAGATGTTTCAGTTCACCAGGTTAGCTTCCTATAAAATAGGATAATTATTCTTCAAATAATTGGGTTTCCCCATTCGGAAATTTTCGACTCAAAGGTTATTTGCACCTTATCGAAACTTATCGCAGCTTGTCACGTCCTTCATAGCCTATGAGAGCCTAGGCATCCGCCATACGCCCTTAATAACTTTTAAAAATTAAGTATATATATTCATTACAATATGTCAAAGAACTTTGTCTATCATAAAGATAGATTAAGTGGAGAATATCGGAGTCGAACCGATGACCTCTTGCGTGCAAGGCAAGCGCTCTAGCCAACTGAGCTAATCCCCCTTTTTAATGTAGTCCCGGGCAGACTCGAACTGCCGACCTCTACATTATCAGTGTAGCGCTCTAACCAGCTGAGCTACGAGACTTTAAAAAGGAAAAAAGAAGATAGAATTAAACACAAACAATACTCAAAAAAAGAGATATTCCAGCCACACCTTCCGGTACGGCTACCTTGTTACGACTTAGCCCTAGTTATCTGTCTTACCCTAGGCAGATCCTTTCGGTTACTGACTTCAGGCACTACAAACTTCCATGGCTTGACGGGCGGTGTGTACAAGGCCCGGGAACGTATTCACCGTATCATTGCTGATATACGATTACTAGCGATTCCAACTTCACGGAGTCGAGTTGCAGACTCCGATCCGAACTAAGATTACCTTTATAGATTAGCTCTCTGTCACCAGATGGCATCCTACTGTAGTAACCATTGTAGCACGTGTGTAGCCCAAGACATAAGGGCCGTGATGATTTGACATCATCCCCACCTTCCTCACTGTTTACACAGGCAGTCTTTCTAGAGTCCCCGACATTATTCGCTGGTAACTAAAAATAGGGGTTGCGCTCGTTATGGGACTTAACCCGACACCTCACGGCACGAGCTGACGACAACCATGCAGCACCTTGTAAATTGTCCGAAGAACAATTGATTTCTCAATTTAGCAAAATACATTTAAGTCTTGGTAAGGTTCCTCGCGTATCATCGAATTAAACCACATGCTCCACCGCTTGTGCGGGCCCCCGTCAATTCCTTTGAGTTTCATTCTTGCGAACGTACTCCCCAGGTGGATCACTTAACGATTTCTCTAAAACACTGACAATATATCGCCAACATCTAGTGATCATAGTTTACAGCATGGACTACCAGGGTATCTAATCCTGTTCGCTCCCCACGCTTTCGTTCATGAGCGTCAGTAATAGTTTAGTGAGCTGCCTTCGCAATTGGTGTTCCATGTCATATCTATGCATTTCACCGCTACATGACATATTCCGCCCACTTCATCTATACTCAAGAATTTCAGTATCAATGGCAGTTCTATAGTTGAGCTATAGGCTTTCACCACTGACTTAAAATTCCGCCTGCGAACCCTTTAAACCTAATAAATCCGGATAACGCTTGCACCCTCCGTATTACCGCGGCTGCTGGCACGGAGTTAGCCGGTGCTTATTCTTACAATACCGTCAAGTTGGTACACGTACCAAGGTTTCTTCTTGTAAAAAAGCAGTTTACAACCCATAGGGCCGTCATCCTGCACGCGGCATGGCTGCATCAGAGTTTCCTCCATTGTGCAATATTCCTCACTGCTGCCTCCCGTAGGAGTCTGGTCCGTGTCTCAGTACCAGTGTGGGGGATCACCCTTTCAGGCCCCCTATCTATCGTAGTCTTGGTGAGCTTTTACCTCACCAACAAACTAATAGAACGCATGCTCATCTATAACCACCGGAGTTTTAAATATTTAATGATGCCAAAAAATATTATTATGAGGTATTAATCCAAATTTCTCTGGGCTATCCCTCAGTTATAGGTAGATTGCATACGCGTTACTCACCCGTGCGCCACTCGTCATCAAGAGCAAGCTCTTATGTTACCGTTCGACTTGCATGTGTTAGGCCTGCCGCTAGCGTTCATCCTGAGCCAGGATCAAACTCTCCGTTGTAAAAAAAATTTGTAATTGACTGTAATTGGATGTAATTTAATTCTATCTTCAATAATTCAATGAACTGTTTTCAAAATGGTCGGCAAAAGTAATATAAAATATTACTCAGCAAGTTATTTTGAAACTTTTTTGTTCTTACTAATAAGTAAGTTTTTATTCCTTCAAAAAGCGGCTGCGAAAATAATAAAACTTTTAACTCTCACAACTTTTAATTAATAAAGATTTTAAACTTAAATATTTTAAAGAACAGTTTTTCTCTCAAAAAGCGGTTGCAAATATATACTGATTTATTACTTAAGCAAAAATATAAAAAGAATTTTAAAATTATTTTACATCTCTCTATAATCTAATCCAAAACAGCTAGAAACAAGCATGTTAAGTAAGTCATTCCCTATATGAAACCACTCTTATCTATTGTATATTAAGTAAAAACAAATGATAGGGCACAAGAAAAACAGCTGTTTTGAAAATAAAAAAGTGGTTTTTGACCCAACAACAACCTTATTAAGCAAGAAAAATTAGCCTTTAACCATATATAACAGAGCAACACACTTAAAAAATACATTGAAAAATCATCATTAACTTCTAAAAGACACTGGCAATAGTCAGAAACATAATTATACTATATATATAATGTCTATCTATTATTTTTGACAAACAATTTTTAAATTTATAGAAATCTAAATTATTAAAATACTATTATTTCTACTTGCAACTTTACAAGCAAACACATGAAGTGCACAAAATGATTTTAAGTTTTCTTATAATATTTACCCATCCTAAAAGGGTTCCTAGAAAACATCTCACAAACTAAAACACATCTATCTGATAAAACTGAAGAAGTAAAGAATTATAATGGGCTTCCTATATATTACGGAAAGATGGAACACTTGAAAAGAAGCTAATTATAGAATAAACAATATATTTGCAGTTAAATTAAAAAAATAAACAAATGAAAGCAGTAATAAGTATAATAATGGGAAGTACATCTGATATGCCAGTAATGAAAAAGGCTGCAGAATTTTTAAATGATATGGAAATTCCATTCGAAATTAATGCCTTATCAGCACATAGAGTCCCTCAATTAGTGGAAGAATTCGCTTCAAATGCAAAAGCAAATGGGATAAAAGTAATTATTGCAGGAGCCGGAGGAGCAGCACATCTACCTGGAGTAGTTGCAGCTTTTACAACAGTTCCTGTAATTGGAGTTCCTTGCAGATCCTCAATTTCAATTGATGGATGGGATTCTATTCTTTCAATCTTACAAATGCCTCCAGGAATACCTGTAGCAACAGTTGGTTTAGATGCATCCTTAAATGCAGGAATATTAGCAGCTCAAATATTATCTACAGATAATGAAAAAATTCATAAAAAAGTAAGCACTTACAAAGAAAACTTAAAGTTAAAAATTGTAAAGGCCAATAAAGATTTGGCAAGCCATGAATACTCTTTCAGAGTACAATAAATTTACTATTTTAGGGACCTCCAATGAGGTCCTATTTTTTTATCATATTATTTTCAGTTTTAAGTGCAACTACTTTTGCGCAAAATACTGATGTAACAAGTAATTCGCTAGGAGGCTGTGGACTTACACAAACGAATGTTTGAAGTAACCTTTCCAATCAATCAGGACTTGCAGAAATCACTCAATTATCAGTAGGAGTTAGTACAAAAAACTTATTTGGAATCAAAGAACTTAGCACGCATGTTGCAATTTTTGCGCTTCCTGTAAGTGGTGGAGTTTTTGGTTTAAATGTTGCTTACACTGGATTTGAACTCTACAATGAAACTAAAATTGGACTGGCTTTTGGTAAAAAATTAAGTAAGAGTTTTAATGTAGGGATTCAGGTAGACTATTTAGGAATTTATGCAGATGGAAGCACAAACAATAAGAACAGCTTTACCTTTGAGATTGGTGCTCAAAAAAGATTAATGCGAGATTTAACTCTGGGTACCCACATATTCAATCCTATTGCAGTAAAACTAAATGAGACGGAAGTTATTCCTGCTATTTTTAAATTAGGATTGCGCTATGATGCCAATAGTAAAGTAAGTGTTTTTACAGAAACTGAATTGGAAAATGGTGAAAATGGAATACTTAAAGCAGGATTAGAATACAAGATGATTGAGCAATTGCAATTGCGAACAGGATTTAGCACCAATCCTGCTAAAAACACATTCGGGATTGGATATTCTCTTGATAACATTCAAGTTGATATTGCAATATACCGCCATCAACTTTTGGGGTATTCACCACAGTTTTCGGTAAGCAGTACTTTTTAAGATGAAACAGCTTATAATATTTTGCTCATTGGCAGGGTTTTCACTACTATGTTTTGGGCAAGATAACAACCAACTTCTAGAGGAAATTGCTGAGCAAATTGCAGAAGATAATGATGAAGGATTAGATTATGCTGAACTTTATGAAGCGCTCTATTATTTTTCAGAAAATCCAATCAATTTAAACAAACCTACTAAAGAGGAATTAAGAGAACTCTATTTCTTAAATTCCTATCAAATTGATAAATTATTAGTGCATATTGAGAGAAATGGCAAACTTCTCTCGTATTTAGAATTGCAAACTATTGCTGGCTTTGATGTACAAACAATACAGAATCTTTTGCCTTTTATTTCCATAAAATCATCTGTAACTACACAACAACTTTTAGCGAATATCAACCAATATGTAATTGTGCGTGATCAGTTTTATTTGCAAGAACAGAGGGGTTATATTCCTGATGAAGATGAGAATATCCATTATTTTGGAAATGCCCATAGAACTTACTTTAAATATAGATTGAAAAATAACTTTTTGCAAGCAGGAATTACAGCAGAGAAAGATGCTGGAGAAAATTTCTTAGGAGTAAATCAACCTTATGGCTTTGACTTTTATTCAGCCCATGTGCAAGCTAAAAAGATTGGTAAAATAAAGAATATAATCCTTGGTGATTATCAAATGAACTTTGGACAAGGTCTAGTGATGCAAAGTGGTATGAGTTTTGGAAAATCATCAGAGGTAATTAATATTCAGAAAAGTGGGAATTTGATAAAAGCCCATACTGCGGCTGCAGAGAATCTGTTTTTCAGAGGAACAGCAATTCAAATTGAGCCCCTCAAGAATTTGGAACTAATTTTCTTCTTGTCTTCTCATAAAGTAGATGCAAATATTGTGGATACTTTAGAAAATGATGAACTTGCTTTTTCCTCTATTCAAGGGACCGGAATGCACAGAACAGAAAGTGAGCTGCTAGATAAAAATGTGATCCTACAGAATCATTTTGGAACGCATGTAAACTACAATTACAAACAACTGAACTTAGGGTTATCCTATTACAAAACTAAAATAGAAGGAGAATATCAAAAGAATATCTCAGCTTATAATCAATTTGACTTTTATGGAAATAGTAATCAGAATTTTGAGATTGATTATCAGTATCTATATAGAAACATGAACTTTTTTGGAGAGGTAGGAAGGAGTAAGAATGGAGGGGTTGCTCATATAAATGGAGTAATGCTGGGGCTTGACAAAACCATTTCTGCATCCTTACTGTACAGAGATTATGGAGAAAAATACCAAAGCGAATATGCCAATGCTTTTGGAGAAAGAAGTTCCCAGAATGAAAAAGGTGTTTATTTTGGATTGGAATTCACCCCAAATCATAAATTCAAGATTAAAGGATATGCTGATAATTATGAGTTTCCTTGGCTTAGATTTGGAGTAGATGCACCAACAAAAGGTAATGATTATCTTTTGCAAGCAGATTACAAGATTAGCAGAGCAATTAAAATGTATGTCCGATATAAATCAGAGACTAAGGAAGAAGAATTGTCTGAATCTACTGCAATTAGTGGAAAAAGAAAAGATAATTTTAGGTTTCATATAAATTACAAAGAAGGAGACAACTGGGCTTTTGCCAACCGATTTGAAACTTCATTAATTGATTTTGATAATACAAGAACAAATGGCTACATGCTTTATCAGGATATAAAATACAAACCTCTCTTTGGAAAATTTAGTTTTACAAGCCGTTATGTTCTATTTAATGCAACTGAATATGTTAATAGAATTTATGCCTATGAAAATGATGTGCTGTATGGTTACTCCATTCCTGCTTATTATGGAAAAGGAAGTAAAATATATCTAGTAGCTAAATGCAATGTTATACGGAATTTAGATTTTTGGTTAAGAATTGCGCAAACGACTTATACCGATAGAATAGTGTTAAAAAGTGGCTGGGATGAAATTGATGGAAATAAAATGACTGAATTAAAACTCCAGTTACGATATAAATTTTAATTTTATGCACGCATAATAAATTACAATGAAAAAAACACCTGTTAACGAATTACTTGAAGTAAAATACCCAATAATAATGGCTCCTATGTTTTTGGTAACCAATACCAAAATGATGATAGAAGCAATGAACTCAGGGATTGCAGCTTGTATTCCTGCTTTAAATTACCGAACAGATGAACAGTTCAGAGAGGCAATACAAGAAATTAGAAGCAATACAACAAGCAAAGGTTTAGGCATCAACTTAATTGTAAATAAGTCCAACATAAAAGTGCAGCAACAATTAAAGACTTGTGTTGAGTTAGGAGTAGATTTTATCATTACATCATTAGGAAGTCCAAAGGAAGTAATTGAACAATGCAAACCCAAAGGAATTAAAGTGTTTTGTGATGTAGTAGAAGAAAAATATGCCAAAAAAGTAGAGGAATTAGGAGCTGATGCTGTCATAGCTGTCAACTGCAATGCAGGAGGACATGCAGGGAAATTAAAACCTGAAGAAATTATTCCACTACTAAATAAGCATTGTAATATACCTGTAATTTCAGCTGGAGGAATAGGAGCTAAAGAAGGAATTGATACAATTATGAGTTTAGGAGCAGCAGGACTTTCCATTGGCTCACCCTTTATTGCTTGTGAAGAAGCACATATTTCAAAAGAATACAAACAGGCCTGTGTAGATTATGGAAAAGATGATATTGTTTTTACTACTAAAATTTCTGGAACACCTTGTACTGTTATCAATACTCCTTATGTCCAGAAAACAGGAACTACTCAAAATTGGTTAGAGAAACTGATGAGCAAGAATAAAAAAATAAAGAAATGGGTGAAAATGATTACCTATTTTAATGGAATGAAATCACTTGAAAAAGCTGCATTTAGCAGCACTTACAATACAGTTTGGTGCGCAGGGCCTTCTATAGAGCACACAACAGAAGTACTTCCAATAAAAGAAATTATAAAACGATTAACTAC
The DNA here is from genome assembly GCA_905478185.1 of uncultured Flavobacteriales bacterium. GTDB lineage: Bacteria > Bacteroidota > Bacteroidia > Flavobacteriales > BACL11 > UWMA-0277. The sequence goes on from CAJQHO010000019.1 coordinate 7,922, forward strand.
TTAACAGATTTTACTTTAGAGAAAGATATTTTTAAGTTTTTCTCATATTCTCTAATTGTTCTAACATCATAACCATTGGCTAAAACTAAAGAGACTCCCTCTTTACCTGCACGAGCTGTTCTACCACTTCTGTGGGTGTAATATTCATCTTGATCAGGCAATTGAAAATGCACTACGAAAGTTAAATCAGCCACATCAATTCCTCTTGCAGCAATATCAGTAGCAACAATAATACTTAGGTTTTTATTCTTAAAAACACGCATAACTTTATCTCTTTCCTTTTGCAACAAATCACCATGAATAGTATCAGCAGCAACATTTTTAGCTATGAGTTGAGCGGCTACTTTTTTAGCCGTATTTCTGGTTCTACAAAAAACAATTCCTCTTTGCCCCTTTACAGAGTTCAAGAATTGCAAGAGAATATGAAACTTTTCAGCATCTTCACAATGCACAAATTTATGTTCAATTTTTGCATTAACTACATTACTCCCACTGACAGTAATTCTGTGTGCAGTATTGCTCATGTGTTCATTTACAATTTGCTTAATTCCTTGAGGCATAGTTGCTGAAAACAACCATTTACTTTGTGCTTCAGGTAAAAAACCCAATATCTCATCCAATTCTTTTTTGAACCCCATGCTTAGCATTTCATCTGCTTCATCCAAAATAACTGTTTTTACTTTATTTAAATCGACTGCTTTTCTATTCACTAAATCAATCAATCGACCAGGAGTTGCTACTACTATATGTGTAGTCCTTTTTAAATTTGCTATTTGTCTGTCAATTTTTTCACCACCGTATACTGACTCAGTGAAAATTTTATCGGAATATTTAGTAAAACGAAAGAGTTGTTTGGCTACTTGTTGCCCCAGCTCACGCGTAGGACACAAGATTATACCTTGTACATAGTCTTTTTTAGAATCAATTTTATGCAAAAGTGGCAAACCAAAAGCAGCCGTTTTGCCTGTTCCTGTTTGGGCTTGCCCAACCAAATCAGTATTTCCATCTAATAATAAAGGGATAACTTGTTTTTGTATATCAGTAGGATTGATGATTCCTAAATCCTTTAACCCTTTAATAAAATCTGATTTTACACCTAATGCTTTAAAATTTTCCATGCGGCAAAAGTAAGGATAAAGTGGTTAATTAGTAGTTGAATTTTATTTTTTGTATTGTTGTAAAAAACAATTTATTATGCAAGATTCTACTACCCTAATTATAACAATTTCTATTGGAATTATTTTATTTTTTATACTAAGAGGTGTGAATCTTTGGTATTGGAGAATCAATGATTTGATTAAAAACCAAGAAGAAAATAATAATCTATTAGAAAAAATATTTATTCAATTAGGTGGAAATTTTAACGAGCAAGAACAAAAAAATATTGACCTTTCAAATCAGAATAAAGAAGATACAGTTAAAATTAATAAATTATTAAATAATTTGAAAAATGATGAAGTAATAATCCGAATCAAAGCAAGTAATCAAATTGAAAAAATAAAGAAAACCGATTGGGAGGATATAATTAAAATTGGTAATCAAGAAAAGTTTGACTTACTTTCTTAGCAACCTATAATACATCAACTTTAATTCTACTCCATACTTTAGATAATAAATAAGCAGAAATTAATGCAATTAGCATAAGGATTCCTCCTAATTGTAAGTTTCCATATATGAAATAACCTGTTGCAAAAAGCAAACAGTAAATCATAGCCAAAGCCAAAAGCATTGCCAATATTCCTGAGGGAACTGACCAACCTTCATTTTTGATTTGCTCATTTCCTACTATGGCCTTCCAGCCTGGTCCTCCGGGAACAGTTTTTTTATAAAAACTCAGCAATACTTCTTTATCCTCAGCTGGAGTTAAAAAAGTTACCACAAGCCAAACGACAGTAGTAATCAGCACTACCATTGGGAATTTCATGTATTCTGGCATTAAGGCACTATCGCCAAATAGGACAGAAGATACCACTTCCATATTGAATAATACCGAAACAATTCCTGAAACAAAAATGGCTGAAATTTCACTCCAAGCATTTATTCTCCACCAAAACCACCTAAGTATAAAAATAAGTCCTGTTCCTGCCCCAAACATCAGAATAAAATCAAAGAGTTGCAAAGCATTAGTCAATAACAAAGCCAAAATTGCAGATGCTAAAAACAAAATAACAGTCGCCAAACGCCCTACATTTACCTTTTGTTTTTCAGTAGCAGAAGGGTTAATTTGTTGTGTATAAAAATCATTTACTATATAAGAGGCTCCCCAGTTAAGATGTGTAGAAATAGTAGACATATATGCTGCAATTAAAGAAGCCAAAACCAAGCCCAACAATCCTGTTGGTAATTTGGTTAACATAGCCGAATAAGCTAAATCATGTCCTAACTTATCCTCACTCACTGCAGGAAAAGCTTCTTGAATACTTGCAATATCAGGAAAAACAACTAATGATGCCAAAGCCACCAAAATCCAAGGCCAAGGGCGTAAAGCATAATGCATAATATTGAAAAAGAAAGTTGCTCCAATCGCATGGTTTTCATCTTTTGATGCTAACATTCTTTGAGCAATATAACCTCCCCCACCAGGTTCGGCACCTGGATACCAAGCAGACCACCACTGCACAGCAAGCGGAATAATCAAGAGCATAATTAACTGTTCTGTATTGCTAAAATCAGGCAACATGGAAATTTTATCAGCAACATTAGGGTGGGTAATTAAAGCTTGAACCCCTCCTATTTCTGGTATATTCACCAAATAATAAGCTGCACCAATTGACCCAGCCATAGCTACAAAAAAGAGGAGAAAATCAGTATAGACTACTCCCTTAAAACCACCCAAAGTACTGAAGACTACCGTAATTGCTCCTGCAATTCCAATGGTTTCAAAAGCAGTAAGCCCCAACATTACTTGTCCAATTTTTATGGCTGCCAAGGAAATTCCTCCCATAGCCAATACATTAAAAACAACACCTAAATATACAGCCCTAAATCCTCTTAGGAATTTTGCAGGTTTTCCTGAATACCTGAGTTCATAAAATTCTATATCTGTATTCACATTGGATTTTCTCCAGAGTTTTGCATAAACAAAAACGGTTAATAGGCCTGTAAGCAAAAATACCCACCATACCCAGTTTCCTGCCACCCCATTATTCCGAACAATATCCGTTACTAGGTTTGGTGTGTCAGTTGAAAAAGTGGTTGCTACCATAGAAAGCCCTAAAAGCCACCAAGGCATGTTTCTCCCAGAAAGGAAAAATTCAGAAGCGTTTTCTCCTGATTTTTTTGAAACAATAAATCCTATCAGTAAAGTTAAGAGTAAAAAAGAAATGATGATAATCCAGTCGAGATTTGCGATATCCATAAGCGAAAATAATTTGAACAAATCTAAGGAAATCTTTTAGCTAATAAGCATTACATTTGCCGAATGAAAGATGATAATTTTTATATGCTAGCCAAAACCATGTTTGGCTTAGAAGAAATACTAGCTGAAGAGCTAAGAAAACTAGGTGCACAAAATGTAAAACCTATAAATAGGGCCGTAAGTTTTAAAGGAGATAAAGGGTTTATGTACAAAGCGAACCTAAACCTAAGAACTGCACTAAGAGTACTGAAACCAATTGCACACTTTCAGGCACATGATGAAAAAGAATTATACCGTAAATTATGTGAAATAGATTGGACTGAATTTTTTGATCTTGATTCAACTTTTGCTACTCATGCTACTACTCATTCTGAAGTTTTTACGCATAGTAAATATGCTTCATTAGTAATGAAAGATGCTATTGCAGATACTTTCAGAAAGAAATTTGACAAACGTCCAAATGTTGATCCTGAAATGCCAGATGTGAGTATAAACTTACATATTGCAAAGCATACTTGTACTGTTTCACTTGATAGTTCAGGAGATTCTTTGCATAAAAGAGGATATAAAACTGATGCAGTTGTTGCTCCTATGAATGAAGTACTAGCGGCAGGACTTATTCTTTTAAGTGATTGGAATAGGATTGCTAATTTTCATGATCCTATGTGTGGAAGTGGAACTTTATTAATTGAAGCTGCACTTATCGCATATAATATACCTGCTAATATTTTCAGAGATAAATTCGGATTTGAAGGCTGGAAGGATTTTGATGAGGAGCTTTGGGAAATGATTAAAGAAGTTTCTCTTGAAAAAGAAACGCATTATTACGGAAAAATCACTGGAATTGATAATTTTCAGAAAGCAGTGCGTATTAGCCGAGAAAATATTGATAATGCGTTAATGTATGATAATATTAAAGTTGCAAAATCTGACTTTTTTGAAACTGAAGTAGAACCAGGTACTTTTGTAATTTTTAACCCACCTTATGGAGAACGAATAGATTTAGGGGTGAATGATTTCTATGAAAAAGTAGGGACTACATTAAAACATAAATATGAAGGATGCAGTATTTGGATTATCTCTTCAGATATTGAAAATATGAAATTTATTGGCTTACGCCCTTCACGAAAAATAAGAGTAATGAATGGTAAACTAGATTGTAGCTTCCGAAAATATGAAGTTTATGAAGGAAGTAAAAAAGCTAAGAAACAAATTGAGAGTTAAACAATACTACTTATAAATAGAAAAGCCAGCTAAAAGCTGGCTTTTCTATTTATAATTTAAAATCTTACTTCATTAATTCTTTTGCTCTTTCCATAGTAATCCTTTCACCATCTAACTTAGGAAACACAAAAGCATCTGCAAACCCAACAAGTTTTGCTTTTTCTAATTGGATATTAGCATCCTCTAATGAGTTATATGTTCCTGCAAAATACCTATACATATCTGTACCCTTAGCTTCTTTATCAATACTACCTAGTTTACCCATTTTATTAAGATCAACTGCTGACAATGATGATTTCGCAACCATAATTTGAACAACAAATTCAAGATTAATCACTTCATCTTTACCTTCTTGATTTACAACCTTAGATTCTTTCTCAGTTTTAATTGCTACATTCAAACTAATACGCTCTCCATTTTTATAAGTAACAATAAATGCATCTTCAAACCCTCTTGCTTTCATTTGCGCTTGATAATCAATAGCGTCTTTATACTCAACAAATGAACCAGCCATATATCTTACAAGGCCATCTTTTCCTGTAAAAGAAATTACATTATCAACTCCAACAAAAACCTCATCAGAAAGTTCTGTATTAAATGCTCCAACTTGAATTCTATAAGTAGTTTCATTAGTCATTTCATCTTCTGTAACAGTTGTAACAACTTCTTCAGATATTTCATCTTCTGGAACTTCAACAACCACTTCATCTTCATCAATTTCTGGCTCAGGAGTTGGCTCAACATAATCTGAAACCTCTCCATTATTATCTACCATCAAATAAGTATCCTCAATTCCTTTTTCTTCAAGATCATATTTTCTTCCTACAGCCCCATCTAAAGTTGAGTAAGACCCAACTAAATACATTACTACTCCATCATCAAGAGTAACACTTTCTAAATCATCAATACTTAAAAATTTATTAGCAACCTTTGCGGGAATTCCATCAGAAAATTCTCCAATTTTAACTTTATATACTAAACCTTTAATTTTCTCATCATCTTTTAATCCTTCATTATAAGCTATATTAAAAGCATTTGCCTTAGCGATTAAATACTCATCAACTGTTTTATAATTTTCTCTTTTAATTTCTGATTCATTATAGAAGTTAGCATATTTTCTTGATGCTACTTCATAGTCAGAATACATGCTATGATACTTATCAGCAGTTAATCTAACACCATGTTCATCAACAATTGACCCTTCTGGAGTATTCTTTTGTGCGTCAAGATAATTAGCAATTCCATCATTATCATCATCTAAAGGGCAACCAGTTACATCAACTTTTACACCAATAGGAGTTTTAGGACAATAGTCATCAACATCTAAAACCAAATCTCCATCCTCATCCTCATTTTCTAATTTAGCAAAATCAACATCAGCATAATAACTGTCATCAAAATACTCTTCATCACTATTCGGGCCTGGAGTAAATAAATCATAATGCAATGAAATATTAAACGATTTATAGTTATCGGATCCACCTTCATTCTGAAGAGATTTATCAATATCACCCATTCCAACAGCCCAATTTAATGCAGCATCAAACTCTAATCTATCAGTAACATTAATTCTGATTCCAATTCCAAAAGGAACTGCAAATGAATTATCTCTAACATAACCTTCTGTTTTAAAACTTAAAGATTGTGCTCCAACAGAAATTAAAGGGCTTATTTTTGATTGTTTAAATAACTGATTTAAAGTGTAAGTAAAATGCAAACCAATACCATCTATTTCAGATGAGAAATCTTCACCTGACGCACTATTATTTGCTTGAAATGTAGATTTCATTAATAAAAATGATAAATCAATATTGTCAGAAAGTCCAAACTTCATACCCGCATTATAACCAGGATTAGTTCCTCTTAAAAAACCAGACTCTTCATTCTGTATATCTCCAGTTAAAGTATAAAATACTGTTCCTAAAGTAAATTTAGGATTAAAAGGTTTCTTTTTCTCTAAGTCAAAATCAAGATCTTGTGCGTACACAAAAGTTGATGACACTAGAATTAATAAAGTAAAAAGATGTTTCAAAAATTGATTCATTATTCTGATTTTTATATTGCCGTAAAAATACTAAAAAAAACAGAATGCAATCAGATATCCTAAAAATTAGGTTTTAAAGTGTATTTTCTATAGAATTCTTCAATGATTTCTACTGCCTCCTCAGGAGTTTCAACAATATTAAAAAGGTCTAAATCTTCAGGACTAATATTTTTTTCTTCTACTAGCATAGTGGCTTTTATCCACCCCATTAATCCTTCCCAATATGATTTTCCGACAAGCACAATAGGGAATTTTCCAATCTTACCTGTTTGTATTAATGTAATCGCTTCAAAAAGCTCATCTAAGGTTCCAACACCACCTGGCAGTACAATAAATCCTTGTGCATATTTTACAAACATCACTTTTCTTACAAAGAAATAATCAAAATTTAAAATTTTATCATTATCAATAAATTCATTGTGTGATTGCTCAAAAGGAAGTTCAATATTTAATCCAACTGACTTTCCATCCCCTCTCATTGCACCTTTATTTGCAGCCTCCATAATTCCGGGCCCACCACCAGTAATTACACCATATCCTTTTTGAGTCAAAAGGTAGCCTATCTCATCTGCTTTTTGGTAATATTTATTATCTGATTTAGTTCTTGCTGAACCGAAAACTGATACACAAGGTCCAATTTTTGACATCTTTTCGAAACCTTCAACAAACTCTGACATTATCTTGAAAATTTGCCAAGAATCAGAAGTTTTTATAGCATTCCAATTTTTTTCTTTAAAAGCTCTTCTTATTTTAATCTCATCTGCACTCATCATTCTTCATCTTTTAATTAAACGTTCAAATATAGCAAAATTAAAACAATTCATCTTTTAAGAACTTTGCCGTATAACTATCCTTACAGCTAACGATTTTTTCGGGCTTTCCGTTACAAACAACATAACCACCTTTTTCTCCACCCTCTTTTCCAATATCAATAATATAATCAGCTACTTTAATAACACCCAGATTATGTTCAATTACTAAAACAGAATTTCCCTTATCAATTATCGTATTTATTACACCAAGTAACACTTGAACATCCTCAAAATGCAAACCAGTTGTTGGTTCATCTAAAATATAAAAAGTATTTCCTGTACTTCTTTTAGATAACTCTGAAGCCAACTTAATTCTTTGTGCTTCACCTCCTGAAAGAGTAGTTGCAGACTGCCCCAAAGTGATATAACCCAAACCAACATCTTGTATTGTTTTAATCTTTCTATATATAGAAGGAACCTTTTCAAAAAACGCAACAGCTTGATTAATTGTCAAGCTTAAAACATCAGAAATTGATTTTCCTTTAAAGCGAACTTCAAGGGTCTCTCTATTATATCTTTTTCCATTACAATCCTCACAATGCACCTCTACATCTGGCAAAAAGTTCATTTCAATAGTTTTCATTCCACCACCCTTACATCCTTCACACCTTCCTCCAATTACATTAAATGAAAATCTCCCAACTTTATATCCTCTAATTTTAGATTCAGGAAGATTAGAATATAAATTTCTGATATCAGAAAAAACCCCTGTATAAGTAGCTGGATTAGACCTTGGAGTACGCCCAATTGGAGATTGATCAACAGCAATAACTTTGTCAATATTTTCAATCCCTTCAAGAGTTTTGTACGGCAAAGGCTCTTTTTCTCCTCTGAAAAAATGCTTATTTAATATTGGATAAAGCGTTTCATTTATTAAAGTAGACTTTCCACTGCCAGAAACACCAGTAACACAAGTGAGTAAACCAAGAGGGATTTCAATATCAATATTTTTCAAGTTATTACCTCTAGCGCCATTTATTTTAAGAAATTTTCCATTTCCTTTTCTTCTTTTTTTAGGGATCTCAATTTCTTTTGTTCCTTTCAAAAACTCAGATGTAGACTGATTAGCATCAATTATACTTTGATATTTCCCTTGAGCTACAACTTCTCCTCCATGAACTCCAGCACCTGGACCTAAATCAACAATAAAATCAGCTTGTTTTATCATATCTTTATCATGCTCAACAACTATTACTGAATTACCAATATCTCTTAATTTTTTTAGAGAATCAATCAACTTTAGGTTATCCCTTTGATGCAACCCAATGCTGGGCTCATCCAAAATATAGAGCACATTTGTTAATTGAGTTCCGATTTGAGTAGCCAAACGAATTCTTTGCGCCTCACCTCCACTTAAAGTTTTGGAACTTCTATTTAATGAAAGGTAAGAAAGCCCAACATCAACAATAAACTGCAAGCGTTTACTCAGCTCTTTTATTATTTGCTTTGCAATTTTAAGTTCGTTTTTATTTAATGATTTCTCAATAGTTAAAACCCAGTCTTCAAAAGAGGAAATATCCATATTGGATACTTCATGAATTCCTTTACCGGCAACTTTAAAATGAGATGACTCTACATTTAACCTACTTCCCCAACAACTTTTACAATCATTTTCGGACATGTATTTTGATGCCCATTTCTCAATTGATTTTACATAGGAATTCTTAGATTGTTCTTGTATAAAATTAACAATTCCATCAAAATTTAACTTATATGTTTTCGAGATTCCTGCTGTTTTTAATTTTACTTTTAAAGTATCGGTTTCTCCATACATTATAGCCTCAACTGCTTTTTTAGGAATATCTGAAAAAGGAGTAGAAAGTGTAAAGTCATATTTTTTACCAATTATCTCAATTTGAGAAATTATCCAATCAGATTTACGATTTGCAATTGGTGCTATTGCCCCCATATTTATGCTCAAATCATGATTTGGAACAATCTTTTCCTCATCCACAATTTTATATTTACCCAAACCATTACAAACCTTACACGCCCCTTTTGGTGAGTTGAAAGAAAAAGAATTAGGCTCTGGGTTTTTATAAGCAATTCCAGTTTCAGGACACATAAGCAAACGACTAAAATATCTTGCATCTGTTTTACCCTTTTCAATAACCATCATCACTCCATCCCCATCTTTCATAGCAAGTTTTAAAGAAGAAAGCAAGCGTTTTGCATTTTTATCAGAAACTTTTAATCGATCAATTACTACTTCAATATCGTGTGTTTTATATCTATCCAGTTTCAATGATGGAGTAATTTCAATTATCTCTCCATCAACCCTAACTTTGATAAATCCCTTTTTAGCTAATGAATGGAAAAGCTCAGCATAATGGCCTTTACGAGAACGAACAATTGGAGCAAGTACATTTATCGCTTTATTATTAAAATCCTTTTGCAACAATTCCAAGATTTTATCATCTGTAAAACGAACCATTTTCTTTCCTGATTTATGGGAATAGGCCGTTCCAACCCTTGCATAAAGCAATCTTAAATAATCATAAATCTCTGTAATTGTTCCAACTGTTGATCTTGGATTCTTGGAAGTGGTTTTCTGCTCAATTGCAACAACAGGGCTCAGTCCTGTAATTTTATCAACCTCTGGGCGCTCCATTTTTCCTAAAAACTGACGCGCATATGCATTGAAAGTTTCAAGGTATCTTCTTTGCCCTTCAGCATGAATAGTATCAAATGCTAAAGATGATTTCCCACTACCACTTTTACCCGTAAAAACGACTAATTCATTTCTAGGAATCTCAATATTGATATTTTTAAGATTATGAACTCGAGCTCCATATATCTTTATAAAATCTTTCTGGCTTGACATCTTATCTTACTGAATCTGTATCAACTGCAAAATCCTCAAAAACCATTAAATCAGTATCTGTAGGTATTTTTAAAATATATTTTCTTCTTGATTTATCAGGAAGTGATGTTGACCTCAACCAAGGATTAAACTGCTTTAATAATTTATAATTTATTCCATTTTTTTTTGCAAAATCAGCTAAATCAACAATAGTCGAATCTACCTCAACTGTTGTATAGTTTGGCATAGTATACATATCCTTATCTCTGAACATAAAACCATACTTTCTAGGATTTTCCATGATTTCCTTTACAGCAATAATTCTAAAAACATAACGAGCTGTTTCAGAGTTCAAAAACAAATTATAGTAATTATTACTTCCTTGTTTCTCTATTTTTCTTCTCGCTCCATTTTTACCCATATTATAAGAGGCAGCCGCCATTGTCCAATTACCAAACTTATCATAAGCATCTTGCAAATATTCACAAGCCACAATAGTTGATTTTTCTAAATTATAGCGTTCATCTATTGAAGCGTTAACTTCCAGGCCATGCTCACGAGCTGTACCTTTTAAAATTTGCCAAAACCCTGAAGCTCCAGCAGGAGAACGCACATTATCCAAACCACTTTCAATTACAGCAAGATATTTAAAATCATCAGGGATATTATACTTTTCTAAGATGGGCTCAATAATCGGAAAGTATTTATTTGCCTTTTTAAAATACAACATTGTATTGGATTGCCAATAAGTATTCTTCAACAACTCCTTATCAATTCGCTCCCAAATTTCAGAAGAATAAATAGGAATTTCTTCACCTGCAAAACTCAACTCCTCTGGCTGAACAATTGCAAAAATTCCATATTTCATATTAAAATGTTGCTGATGGAGTTCATCCTCAGTTTTTAAGTCAGCTGAATAAATAAAAAGCTGAGAAGCAGCTAATATAAACACCGAAAAACCTAAAAAGTAAATGTGTTTATTCTTCATATTAAAATTTACTCTCAAAATCCTTAAAACTTCCAGCAACCAAATCTTTATCAGAAACAAGTGGGTTCTCTACTCCCCAATGAATTGCAATATCATCATCATTCCAAATCAATGACCCTTCTGATTCCTTATTGTATACTCCCGTACATTTGTATGTAAATATAGTATCATCTTCTAGAGTAACAAAACCATGAGCAAAACCTGGAGGAATCCAAAAAATAGTTTTATTTTCTTCTGAAAGTTCAACAACAAAATGCTCACCATAAGTTGGAGAATCTTTACGAATATCTACAGCAACATCAAGAACTGAACCTTTAATCACTCTTACTAATTTGCCTTGCGCAAATGGTGGATTTTGAAAATGCAAACCTCTTAACACTGCCTTTTGAGATAAAGACTGATTGTCCTGTACAAAATCTAAATCTAAACCAATATTTTTAAAGGACTCTTTACTCCAACTTTCAAAAAAATGACCTCTATCATCTTCAAAAATTCTTGGTTTTATAACTAGTAATCCTTCAATAGGAGTTTTTATTATTTCCATTATTTATTTTTTAGTTTTCCAAAAGCCAAATATAAAAAAATTGCTTACTATTTTTTCAATTTAATAAACAATAATTGTAGTTTTGCCAACAAAACTTTATATCATGAAAAAAATCAATTTATTAATCGTAAGCATTGCACTAATCTTTAGTTCATGTACTGATACTGCATCTTACAAAACACCAGAAACAGAGATGGAAAAAGTAAGTTACTCACTAGGAGTGAACATGGCATCAAGCGTTAAACAGCAAGGAATGGAAACAATTGAGGCACAAGCAGTAGCAAAAGCATTTACTGATGTATTTGAAGGAAATGATTTAGACATTTCAGAAGAAGAAAGTATGACAATTTTACAAGACTTCTTTGGGAAAATGCAAGCTGAGAAAAGTGCAAAAGCAAATGAAGCTGGAAATGCTTATTTAGCAGAAAATAGAGATAAAGAAGGAGTAATTACAACTGAAAGCGGATTACAGTATGAAGTTATTACTTCAGGAGATGGAGCAAAACCAACTACTGATGATCAAGTAACAGTACATTACCATGGAATGTTAACTGATGGAACTGTATTTGATAGTTCAGTAGATAGAGGGCAGCCAGCTACATTTGGGGTAACTCAAGTTATAAAAGGTTGGACTGAAGCATTACAATTAATGAGTGTTGGAGATAAATGGAAGCTAACTATCCCTTCTGGATTAGCTTATGGAGACCAAGGTGCTGGAGGAATGATTGGACCTGGAGCAACTTTAGTATTTGAAGTAGAATTGATAGGAATTAACTAATCCCTTTCAGGAATATGAAAGAAAAGCCGAGCAAATACTCGGCTTTTTATTAAAAAGAGATATTATTTATTATCTTTTCCATCTTTTTAATTGCGGAATACTGCAAGTATAAAACCATCTTTTAACTTTTCCTACTCCTTGTTCTTTCAATACTCCTTTAACAAAAATTTGCATTTCTTTTGCTGTATTGATTTCTGGTTGAGTAAATGCACCATCTACATAACACATTTTACAATAATCATTACTTTCACTTCCATCCTTTTCAGTTCCTTTATTAAATAACTCATGCATTTTAGGAAGCATACAACTCTGACAAAATTTATCAAATCTCTTATAGTTCTCTTTTTTGTTAATCTAATTTTCTAGTCCAAGTAGAAGATCTACCAATAAATGAAAATCCAATATACCCTCTTAAGTCAAGTGTATTTTCATCAGCAAGTGTAATCATTCCGCTATAATCTTTTCCTTTCTTAGGGTCGTACAAATTTCCATCATCCCAAACATTACCTTCAATATGAGTAAAGTTATTCATCATAACCATACCGAGTCTTGCTCTACTTTGCAAACTCTCATCAGGATTTAAAGGATCCGTTTTAGGATTTCCGTTTTCATCATTAGGAAATTTCATCCAAGTAATTTTACCTGAAATTGTAGAGCCATCTTCATAAAGTGTAATAACTGCATCTTTTTCGGCATTATACCACTCTCCTACTACATCTGCATTTGTTTGTGCAAAAGCAAAAACTGAACTCACAGCTAATGCGATTAATAAAATTGTCTTTTTCATAATATTTATTTTTTGTTAAAAATAGTAAAATTTATTTTATCCGTGTAAGCTTAAGATTATTCTTATCCTTTGACAACATTTTACTCAACTGTACAACACTTACATCATCAACAATATACTCTTCTGAGTCGTCACCAAAACCATAATTTTTTAATCTTACACCTACAACATTAAAAATTTCTTTGTTATCATTTGTTATTTTCGGATGAAAAACGTCAAAACCTTCAAAACTAAGGCATTTTACAACTTTTACAACTGTTAAGGAATACACACTATCCTCTAAGTAATTTAAGTAATAAAAATTCCCTCTTTTTTTTACAATTAAGTTTTTCCCTAAGGTATCCTCCCCAATAGTATTTGAAGTTACAATTATAGTGTCATTAAATGCATAAGTTCCTTGCAGATTTTCTGGAATTTCAGTCAAAGGTTTTACTCCTTCAGGTTGTGACTTTACAAATGAAACATTTGTGCAAGATGCTAAAGTTAAAACTACAGCAATTAAAAAAATTAATTTTCTCATAATTAAATTGTATTGATTAATATTGGTAAAACTAAACAACACAAAATAAAGTATTATGCTTAGCATAATACTTTGTCATTTACTAGACTAGAATAATCTATTTTTTACGGAAATAAATTTGGATAGGAACTCCTGAAAAATCAAAATTTTCACGCAATTGATTCTCAATATAACGCATATATGGCTCTTTAATATATTGAGGCAAATTAGCGAAAAATACAAAAGTTGGTGTTTCAGTTGGTAATTGCATACAATACTTAATTTGTATGTATTTACCTTTTGTTGCTGGTGGCGGATGATGACCAATAAGAGGTAACATTACTTCATTAAGTACAGAAGTTGCAATTTTTTGAGTTCTATTTTTATGTACCTGAATTGCAGTTTCCAATCCCTTAAGTAATCTTTGTTTCTCTAATGCAGATACAAATACAATAGGAACATCAGTAAAGGGAGCAATTTTCTTTTTAATCTGCTCTTCCGCTTTTTTAGCAGTTTCAGTTGATTTATCAAGTAAATCCCACTTATTTACCAGAATAACAATTCCTTTTTTATTCCTATCAGCAATATGAAATATCCTTTGATCTTGAGCTTCAAATCCTCTTTCAGCATCAATTACATGTATGCAAATATCAGAATGTTCAATAGCACGAACCGAACGCATTACAGAATAAAACTCTAAATCCTCATGTACATTTTTCTTCTTTCTAAGTCCTGCAGTATCTACTAAAGTAAAATCAAATCCGAATTTATTATAGTTTGTATTTAAAGAATCACGAGTTGTACCAGCAATATCAGTAACAATGTTTTGCTCTTTTCCAATCAAAGCATTTATAATTGAAGATTTTCCAACATTTGGTCTTCCAATTACTGCAAATTTCGGCAATTCCGAATCATCAAATTCTAAATCATCATCAAAATTCTTAACCAATTCATCAAGCACCTCACCAGTGCCACTCCCACTTATTGATGAAACGGGAATATAATCGCCTAAACCTAAATTATAGAACTCAACTGATTCTTCTAAGAGTTGAGTATTATCAACTTTATTTACAGCAAGAACCACTTTTTTATTTGATTTTCTGAGTAGTTTCACTACTGCCTGATCTAAGTCAGTAATGCCAGATTTTGCATCAACAATAAACAAAATCACATTTGCCTCATCAATAGCTAATTCAACTTGTTTTCTGATCTCTGCCTCAAAAATATCATCACTCCCTTGAACATAACCACCAGTATCAATCACTGAAAATTCACGCCCAGACCAGTCTGCTTTACCGTAATGTCTATCACGAGTTACTCCACTTGTTTGATCGGTAATCGCTTGTCTACTCTCAGTAAAACGATTAAACATTGTTGATTTCCCAACATTTGGCCTCCCTACTATTGCTACAATATTACTCATTATTCGTATCCGAATTTTTTTAACTGTTGATTATCATTTCTCCAGTTCTTTTTTACTTTTACTGGAGTTGCTAGAAATACTTTCTTATCAAGCATCCTCTCTATATCTCTTCTTGCTTCTGTCCCTATCCTTTTTAAGCCCATTCCTTTATGCCCGATTATGATACCTTTTTGGCTTTCACGCATTACATAAATAATAGCTCTAATTTTGATGATATCTTCTTCCTCAAAAAACTCTTCCACTTCAATTTGCACAGAATAAGGAATTTCTTTTTTATAATGCTTTAATATTTTTTCCCGTATAATCTCTTCAATAAAAAAGCGTTCGGATTTATCAGTAATTGCATCCTTATCATAATAAGGAGGAGAAACTGGCAACATTTCAACTAATTTTTCCTTAATCACATCAAGGTTAAAGTTATTCAAAGCAGATATTGGTAAAAGCTCAGCATTTGGCAGCTCAGCTCCCCACCTTTCCATTTCCTGTTCAACAAAATCTTGTTCTTCCAAGTCAATTTTATTCAAAAGCATTAAAACAGGAACTGAGGTTTTCTTTAATCTTTCGAAAAGCTTTTGATCCTTCAAACCTTTTTCACCAACTTCAATCATATAAACAAGTACATCAGCATCTTGAAAGGCTGAATACACAAAATTCATCATGTTTTCTTGCAACTTATAAGCAGGATCAATCACTCCTGGGGTATCGGAAAATACAATCTGATATTCTTTTTCGTTTAAAATACCTAAAATCCTATGGCGAGTTGTCTGTGCCTTATGAGTAATAATAGAGAGTTTTTGCCCTATTAAAGCGTTCATTAAGGTAGATTTCCCTACATTAGGGTTCCCAATTATATTTACATATCCTGCTTTATGCTCCATTTTGCAAATAAACGAAAAAAGGGCTAACCAATTGGCTAGCCCTTCATTTTAATTTTAGTGTTTTTATTTCCCTAAATTGAACCCAACCATTACTGAAATTCTAGCTCCAGTTGGATGAGTTACTGAGTAGCCAGGAGTTGCTGGAGTAATCATAGTTACAGTTTCATAACCAGTTATCCAAACATTACTATCATCATAATACCCTTCAAACCATTCATATTCATACTCTGCCTCCTCTTCATCATGATGATAGGTTTTATCCATACTAGGAACATAAGCTATGT
>CAJQHO010000020.1 GCA_905478185.1 uncultured Flavobacteriales bacterium
GAGTCCTACTGCTGCAGATATTTGTGCGAATCTAACTCTTGGCGGATACAGTGATTGGTTCTTACCTTCAAAAGATGAATTAAATGAAATGTATTTAAATAAGGCCGCAATTGGTGGTTTTGCTAATAACATCTATTGGAGTTCTACTCAGTTCGATTACATCTATGCGTGGTTTCAGTATTTCGGCAATGGGAACCAGAACTACTTCGTTAAGTACGACAACCTCAATGTTAGGGCTGTTCGGGCTTTTTAACCATTTAACTATTTATCCATTTAAAATTATTGCGTAAGCAATCAAATTTAAAATTTATTAGCCTTTTTTCTATATCTATAGTAAAAGACTATGCCATTTAAGAAAGGAACAAGCGGAAACCCAATAGGTAGGCCTAAAGGTTCTCTAAGCACTACTACTAAGCTCATAAGAGAGCATATAAGCCAAGCAATTGATGGAAACAAGATAATGGAGATGCTAGAAAAGATAGACTCTCCTACAGAGTACATCAATGCTATCTCTAAACTACTTCCCTATTCAATTGGAAAGGTAAAAGCTTATGAAGAGGTGGAAGAGATAGAGCATAGGGAAATAAAGATAACCTTTGTAGATACTGAAGCTAAGGAAGAGAAATAGACCTCCTTCCCTATTCTATATTGAAAAAAGATGAAGAAAACATAAAATCAAACTTCATAGTTATTAACTTTTCAAGAACTAGAAAGAGTACTTTTTGTTGCTGATTTTCAGTTTTATATTGACAAATGAGAGCTAAGATACTATAAATAAGATAGTTATATAAACTACTTTACTTTCTGTATCGGAAAGTAACGTTATTTAGAGAATAGTTATAGAACAATAAACCCCATTAACAACTAAGTTAACAGGATTCTTGCACATCCTTATACGTTATATTTATCTATAAGGTTACAAACAGAAAATAATAATTCTTAAGTTTACAGACTTTAAAACAATAGATTAACAATAAACTAAGATGAAAAAAATTTGGAAATGGCGACACGATTTTATGGTTAACAAGCCTATTTTAACTGCATATATAGGTTTTACTAAGGGGATACTACTTACTATATTGGTGTATGAATTTATAATAAAACAATAAGATTAACGATTCTATGACAAGATCCTTTTCAAAGAGGATTTAATCTGATTTACAAGCCTTCTTAACCTATACTTAGGTATTCCAATGAAAGTATAAAGACAATCTAGCAAAGCTTTTCTTAGAAAGAAAATAAAATTAGATTCTTTATTATTTTTAATATAATCTTTAAATATTATAGAATTATTCAATTCTTTTGAAAATAAGTAAAGTTGGAAATCTGAAAAATACTCATCAATATCATATATACTTTCAGTTAGTTTATCTCCAATTCTAGAGTGATGTTCTTGTTCTTCACCATCAGAAGAAACAGGGATATTTTTCTTTGAAATTTTTAAAAACTTACTGTTAACAACTGACGAATCAACTTCTAAGAATTTAAAAACCTTTGTTATAACTGCTAAAGGATCAGATAATAAGTCCTCATACCTAATTGTAAGTAATGAATTATTATTCTTTGATTGAAACGAAACCAACTCATACTCTACCCTCCTTACATATTTAATATAAGTAAGTAATGAAAAATTACTAATCTGACAATTTTTTAATTTTTTAAACCTAGAAATAGCTGAAAAATAAGGATTTCTAATAATATTTATAACATTAATATCAGGAAACATTTTAGAAATAGCATTCAATCTTATTACATGACTTGGAGATTTTTCAGCCCAATATTTTTTACCCAGTATGTTAGAATAAGTAGATAATAAGAAATCAAAATATTCAGCAACTGTTTCAATATTAGATAAATCTTTTTCAAGTTGAGGATCATTTAATAAATCGGGAACTTCAGATTCTGTTTTAAAAACATGATCCAACAGTTGCAAATTATACTCTTGGTTATTCGAAAGCTGTAAATAATTATGATGAAAAAATTGTGTCTCTCCTATACAAGCAATATCTGGATGATTGTTAATAAGTAAACGCAATAAAGTTGTTCCAGAGCGAGCAGCTCCCACAACAAATATTCCTTTTCTCTCTACTATTCCTTTCTTTAAAGGAGCTAATCTTCCCATTACACAAACATACAAATAAAATCAAACCTTTTGAATTATCAATACTATCCAAAAATCATAAAAAAAGTTAGTTAGTGTTTACTAACTTTTTATATTTTTGCAGACGTGATTTTTACAAAAAGGCAAATAGAAATAATTGATGCATCAAAGGATTTGATTGGTGAAAAAGGCGTACAGAACCTTACCATTAAGAATCTTGCTAAAAAGATGTCCTTTACTGAACCCGCACTTTATCGTCATTTTAAAGATAAAACTCAGATACTAAATGGACTTCTACTTTTTCATAGAAAGGCAATAAAAAATGGAGTTTTTAAAATTTTAGATTCTGATAAAAATGCTTTAGAAAAAATTGAAGCGGTTTTAAAATTCAAATTTGCACACATAGAGAAAAATCCTGCACTTGTAATGGTAATTTTCTCAGAAACTTCATTTCAATATTGCTCGGTACTATCTAAGGTGGTAAGGAAAATTTTAGATCAAAGAAAAAAGAAAATTATCTCATTAATTGAGAACGGGCAAAATGAAGGAAATATTCGTACAGATATTAATTCTCAGCAACTTGCTACTATTGTACTTGGAGGAATTAGAACAACTATTTTATCTTGGAGGCTTTCAGGCTTTGAATCAGATTTAAAAGCTGAAGGAGAAAAATTATGGGAAACACTAGAAATATTATTTAAAAAATAAACTATGAATTTATTAGCAATAACCTTAATACAAAAAATTATAACTAAACAACTATGAACATCAGAAAAACATTAATCATAATAGTAAGTATTGTCATCCTACTTTTATTTGGGCTAGTTTCGTCTATCAGCTATAATTCTGGAATGAGTTATGGAGTAGATAATGCTGAAACAATTAGAGCTTCAAAAGCTAAAGCTGAAGAAACACATGAACAGCTTGTAAAATCTGTGCTTGTTACAAAAATTACAAATTCTCAAATTAAGAATAAAATTAACAGTTCTGGTAGAGTTGTTTCTTTGAATAATATTACAATTTCTTCTGAAGTACAAGGAAGATTAATTGGAGTTAATGCCTTTAAAAAAGGAACTGAAATTAAGAGAGGTGATGTGATTTTCTCAGTTAAAAATACAGATATAAAACATTTAATTGATGCAAAGAAAAGTAGATTTATGAGTTTAGTCTCATCAAATTTAGCTGACATTAAACTGGATTACAATACTGAATACCCCAAATGGGAAATCTTCTTTAATGCTATAAATATTGAAAATAATTTACCTGATTTTCCAGAAATGAGGAGCGCAAAAGAGAAAAATTATATTATTTCTCGTTCAATTTTAGCTGAGTATTTATCAATAAAATCTGATGAAGAAAAATTAAGTAAATACACTGTTTATGCTCCATTTGATGGAACTATAACAAAGTCTTATTCTGATATTGGCGGGAATGTAAATCCAGGAAGTCCTGTTATTGATTTTATCAGAAAAGGTAAAATGGAAATTGAACTTTCTGTTAATACCTCTGAAATTAACTTTATTAATATTGGTGACAAAGTAAATTTTATTGAAAATGGAAATACTTATAAAGGACAAGTTATCAGAAAAGGGAATTTTGTAAACTCAAGCACTCAAAATATCTCAGTATTTACATCAATAGATGTTGATGAAAATTCTTTATACAATGGCATGTATGTAAATGCAACTATCATTACTAAAGGAATTGATAATGTTTGTAAATTACCAAGAAGATCAATTTTTAAAAAAAACAAAGTTTTTATAATAAACAAGAACAATGAATTAAAAATTAAAGAAGTAAATATCATTTCTTATCAAGGTGATGATGTAGTAGTTGACAATTTATCAAACAATACATTAATTGTAAATGAACCACTTGTAAATATAAATGAGGGAACAATTGTAAAACCAATAAGCAAGTAAAATGAGAAAATTAATTTCCTATTTTATAAAGTACCCTATTTATGCTAATGCAATTATTATAATCACTGCAATAGCAGGAATTTTGAGCTTTACAATGATGCCTAAATCATTTTTCCCTGAGCTACCACCAAATAAGATATACATAAATGTTTCTTACCCAGGAGCATCTCCTCAAGAAATAGAACATGGAATCACCACTAGAATAGAAGAGTCTTTAAATGGCATTGAAGGTGTGGAAGAAATCACATCAACATCATCTGAAAACATTTCAAATATCACTGTAGAAGTAGGTGCTGGTTTTGAGATTGATGAGATATTACAGAACGTAAAGAATTCTGTAGATGAAATTAATTCATTTCCTAAAGGAGCAGAAAAACCATCTGTAGAAAAACAAAAAAGTAGAGGAATGGGAGGTATGGGTAATATGGTAGGCTATTACGCTCTTACTGGACCTAATGATCTCTTTTTATTAAAAGAAAAATCTGATAAAATTGAAAAAGCATTATTAAATGCAGAAGATATAAGTCAAATACAAGTGATTGGCTATGCTCCTATTATTATTTCAGTAGAAATTGATGAAACAGCTTTATTACGACACAACATTAGCTTTGATGACATAAGCAATGTAATTAAACAGAGTAATATTGATATTTCAGGAGGAAGTGTAAAAACACAAAAAGAAGAAATAATTATTCGTTCTAATAACAGAAAAACTTCAAAAGAAGGAGTTGAAAATATTGTAATTATTGCGAACAAAAATGGTGACATATTAAAACTCAAAGATATTGGAAGTGTAAATTTAGAATTTTCTGATATACCGATGAAATCATATGTTAATGGTAAAAGAGCAATTAGTTTCCTTATTAAAAAAACACCTGAAGAAGATATTAAAGAGATTGCTAAATCAGTACAAAAATATATTTCCAACTTCAATAAAGAAAATCCAGAATATAAGATAATTACATTATTTCAATTTGCAGACATGCTAGATCAAAGAATAGCAACTCTCAGCGAAAATTTAATACTAGGATTATTATTAGTATTAATTATTCTAGGATTCTTTCTTTCATTTAGATTATCAATGTGGGTAGCATTTGGGATACCTTTCTCATTTGTTGGAATGATTGCTATTGGAATATTCTATGGAATGACTATAAATATGATATCATTATTTGGAATGATATTAGTTGTAGGCATCTTAGTGGATGATGGCATAGTAATTGCAGAGAATATATATGCTCATTTTGAAAAAGGAAAATCTCCAATGCAATCTGCTCTAGATGGAACAATGGAAGTGGTAACTCCTGTCTTCACATCAGTTATTACTACTGTATTTGCTTTCTCCACATTACTCTTTGTAGGCGGACAAATGGAAATGATGCAAGAGATGGCTTTTAGTGTCATTGCAGCGCTTCTATTTTCATTAATTGAAGCATTTTTAATACTACCAGCTCACTTATCATCTAAATCAGTGCTAGAAAAAGATACTACATCATATTTTAGCAAAATTAAAGACAAAGTAGAGGAAAGAGTCATCAGCATGAGAAATGCCTACACTAAGTTAAATACAAAATTCATTAATAACTATCGCAAACATGTTTGGACTCCAGTCTTACTAATTATTATTGTAATAGGTATGAGTGCATCTGGGCTAATTAGGTACACTTTTTTCCCATCTGTTCCTTTCAATGAGGTAAAGATTGAGTTTTGCTATAAACCTGGGGAAAGGGAATTTAGAACTGAAAACTTTCTTTGGTACGTTGATTCTATAATCAAGGATTATAATCATGAATTAATAGAAAGATTTAATGATACAATATTTACTGACGTATCTTTAAATATTGGCTTTACTGAAGATCTAGGAGTGTCAGGATCTCACGCAGGAGGATTACGACTAGCAATTAAAGAAAATGACTTAATTTCAACAATAGAAATATCAAATGAACTGCAAAAAAGAATAGATCCAGACTCTATTGCCATGATGGAAAAGATATCAGTTGGAGGGTTTCAACAATTTGGAAAAGCTGTCTCTATATCATTACAATCAGAAAATGATAAAGAATTGAATAATGCTGCAAATTGGTTAAAAGAAAGAATTAAATCAATCAACATGGTAAAAGAAGTCATGGACAATGCAGGAGTTGGGAGTCGAGAAATTCATATCAAACTTAAAGAAAAAGCGTATGCGCTTGGACTAAACCAAGCTAATATTATGAAACAAATACGACAAGGTTTCTTTGGAGAAGAAGTACAGCGTCTTATTATTGGAAGAGACGAAGTGAAAATATGGCTAAGATATCCAGAAAAAAATAGGAATAGTATTGATGATCTTGACAAAGTAAAAATAAAGACTATTAGTGGAGAAATGTATCCCCTTCAGGAGCTTGCAAGTTATCAGTTTAAAAGAGGGAAAGTTAATATAAATCATATAAATGGAACTAAAGAAATACGTGTTGATGCTAATCTCTACAATTCAGAATTCTCAGCAGATGTGAATGAAAAAATTGAGCGAGAGTATTTAAAGATTATGAAAAATGAATTTCCCCAAGTGACATATAAAATAATGGGGCAAGCTGAAGAAGCTGCTGACAGTGGGAGAAGATTAGGAATTGCATTTTTAATAAGCTTAATACTCATTATACTTACCATATCGCTAAACTTTAAATCATTCTACCAAGCAAGATTAATTCTAATGGTTATTCCTATTGGTCTTTTCTCAGCGATTTTAGGTCATGGTATAATGGGGAGACCATTTTCAACATTAAGCGTTTGGGGAGTAATTGCTCTAATAGGAATATTAGTTAATGACGCTGTAGTAATGCTTGACAAATATAATAGAAATTTAAAAAAGGGAATGGCAATGGATAATGCTGCAATATCAGCTGGAAAGAGTAGATTCAGACCAATAATTCTTACAACCATTACAACCTTTGTAGGATTATTTCCCTTAATATTAGAAAGAAGTTTTCAAGCACAGTTCCTAATTCCAATGGCAATATCAGTAGCATTTGGTGTGCTCTTTGGAACTATCATACTACTACTCTACTTCCCTTCTTTAATTATGTATTTTAATGACTTAAGGCGTGTAAGATGGTGGTTATGGATTGGAGGAGAAACACCTCCTACTAAAATGGATGTTGAGCCAATTACAAAAATACAAATGAGACAAATTAATATAGAAAAATAATGAAGAAAATCATACTACTACTATTATTACTATCTAATATTCTTTATGGCCAAGACTCACTTAGCTTAATGGATGCAATTAAAATAGGACTTTGGAAAAATTATGACATACAAATAAGTACAAAAAAACAGAATATTAATAAAATAAATAACAACTGGACTAATGCTGGCGCATTACCTGCTATAAACCTATCAGTAAGAAATGAAGAATCTTTATCAGATCAATCTAATAATCCAGCCTCATTTATACAACAAGAGCTACGCTCTACTTCAATAAATGGAAGTGTTAATCTCAGCTGGACTCTCTTCAATGGATTTGCAATTAGAGCAAACAAAGCTAAACTAAGAAATTTGGAAGAAATAAGTAGTAATAATGCAACACTAACCATAGAAAATACTATACAAGGAATCATCCTACAATACTATAACTGTGTACTGCAAAAGGAAAGATTAGAATTATTACAAAAAGTTGTGCGTCTAGCAAATAATCGTCTGGAATATCTACAAACAAAATATGATATTGGAGTAAGTAGTAAAATTGATTTATTACAAATTGAAAATGCTATGCTTACAGATAGTTCAAATCTTATTATGCAAGAACTCAACTATAATAATGCAATCAAAAACCTTAATCTTACTCTAGGAAAAGAAATTGAAACAACTTGGAGCTTTACTGATGAGATTAATACTGAAATACAATTATTCTCATATGAGAACTTAAAAGCTAGCACACTTGCTGATAATACAAACATCAAAAATCAGTATTACAACATACAACTAGCAAAGCAAGATATTCGCATATCAAAAGCAGTATTTTACCCTTTAATTACAGTAAACTCAGGAGCTGCTTATAACGAGAGTACTTATGATATTGGAGAACTTAGTAATAGTATGGACAACACTGGAGAAAGTTTAAATTATTTTGCAAATTTCTCAGTTAATTTTCGATTATTTGATGGAGGAAAACTATACAGCACCTTAAGAAAGGTAAAAGTACAAAAGGAAATAAACGATTTACAATACGAAAAAGTTAAAAGAGAAGTATTACATCAATTATCTTTGATAAATAACAAATACAACAGTAGAATATCAGCTTTTAGTTTAAACCAAAAAGCTTTTGAAATTGCTGAAACTAATTACGCACTAGCTACCGACAAACAGAACAGAGGAGTTATCAATTCATTTATGCTGAGGGATATTGAAATCGCTTTTATTACTTCTGGTATTAATGCACAGCAAGCTGCTTATAATTTAATGGAAAGCAAAATTGCTCTACTTAAAATTACTGGTGGTATTATTCAGGGTTATAAGGAGTAAGCTAATTCTTAGATAAGAATCTGCTTTTTAGTTACCTTTGCCCTATATTATTTTAATATTACATAACTAATGAAGACACTTATCTTTTGCACATCCTACTTTGATAAGGAAGAATTGTATCTAAAAAGGTACCAAAAATGGATTGATTATTATAATCATCATCCATTTACGAATGACAAGAACATGTATTTAATTGATGACAGTTCTGATTTAGAAGTGATGACAGATGATGTGGTGCATATTATAAAAGAGGGTCAATTAGGGAACTTTCAAGAAACAAATAAAATTAATTTATATTCATTTAATAATAGAAAAGGATTGAGCTGGTCTCATAACTCTGCAAATAATGAGGGTTGGTGGAGAAGCTTCTGTGCTTCACTAGAAATAGCTGAAAAATATAATTACGAAAAAATCGTGCATATTGAGGCTGACGCATTTTTAATTTCTAATAGGATGTTTGATTATATAAATAGTTTAAAAACCGGCTGGACAGGCTTATGGGCTAATAAATACTGCTTCCCAGAGTCTTGTATTCAAGTAATCTGCAAAGATCAGTTTGATAACTTCAGAGATTTTGCTTCTTGTGGTTCTCATGAACTTTCTAAGATGGGGTTAGCTGAAAAAGTTATTCCATTTACTTATGTTGAGAGAAGGTTTCTAGGAGATAGATATGGAGAGAAAAGTAATATGCAGATGGAAGGTCTAGATTATTTTTGTCAAACTAAATTAGATACAATTATTACTCCTGAAGCTTCTGATAAATTGCAAGGATCTAGTATAATTTTTTTGCGAACCCTATGGAGTTTCCATTTGGTTCAATTTTTCTGGAGAAATAGGTTAGAATTATTAATAATATTAGTAATCGGATCTATATTGCTATGTACTATAGAAGTATAATCTTGTTTATTAAAAACGACTTAATATTTTAAATATTCATCAAATGAATATTGTAAGAACATCTCAGCTTCAGATACAATACTACTATCATTAAAATTACTTTCAATAAACTTATTATATTTTATAGAAAAAGCAGAATTGCCATCTTCTTTAATCATACCATAACCACTACCAAAACAGTAAAAAATAAATCCAGAATTATTACCTAAGATATCTCCACCAAAATAATCATTATCAACATTAATATCCATCTGATTCAAAATAGTAGGAGCAATATCAAGATGAGAAGATAAAGAACTCCACTCATTTCCTTGATAATTTGCATCTAAAACTTCACCATACCAAAGCATAGGAATTTTAAATCTTTCTTTTTGTGCAAATCTTCTTTTGATAGGAGAATTATGGCTATGATCGGCAACAATTACAAATAAGGTATTGGCATACCAATCCTCATTTTTAACACTTTCCATAAAATCACCCAAACATTTATCGGTATAAGCAACTGAATTTACATATTCATCCTGTTTACTATTGAAAGATAGTTTATGCTCAGCAGGAAAATCATAAGGAGAATGAGAGCTAATTGTGAAAAGTGTACTCATAAATGGCTGAGGTAAATCATTCAATTCTTCTTTAAATTGAGTAAACATATACTCATCATGCACCCCCAAACTACCTGATGGCAAATGCTTAAAATCAGCACCATCTTTTACTTTATCAAATCCTTGGGAAAGTAAATACCCTTTAATATTCCCATAGGTTAGTTGTCCTCCAAAAAAATAAGATGAATAATAATCAGTTAAGGATTTATTCAATGACGGTAACTTTCTAGCTTTATCTGTTTGATTAATAATATATGCATGCGGCAATACTGGAAAAGAAGAAAAAATAGAACTCATTCCTTGGTCAGAAGTCCAACCATTAGAATAAAAGTTAGAAAACAGTAAACCCTCTTTTTCAAGTGCTTTAAAGTTAGGAGTAATTCCTTTAAGTCCACCTAAACTTTCAACATTATCGGCTGACCAACTTTCAAGAAGGATAAAAACAATATTTGGTGTTTTAGTACTTAAAACATAAGTAGTAGAATCGCTTTCATTTTTTAAGCTATTCATAAATTGATCTACTTTTTCTTGAGGGTGTTTTTTATAAGGATTTCCTTTAAAATTGCTTTTATTCTTAAGAATGTTCTGCAATAAATTCCAATTCGGATTTACAGCCAGATCATTTACTATTATAGTGTTGGAAAAATAAGCATCACTCAAATTTATTGGTATTTCTTGCCAGCCTCCCCTTACAATTAAAAGTAAAACGCCTAAAACCAATGGTAGTTTTACTAATTTGTACGCAAACTGCTTTACATTATATTTTGTTGCAATAAAATACTGATGCACATAAACAGAATAAATTTTAACAAAAACCACTGCAATTAAGAGTGCAATAAGCATTGTAATGTAGTTTGCAATAGATCCAGTTGCAAAAACTTCTGATGGATTTGCAAAATGACTCAAGGCAGTAAAATTAAGTTTCGTTCCCCACTCAGCATAAAGCGAGATTTCTCCACCTATTATCAGAGCAGAAACCACTATAAAGAAAGCATTTATCCAATAAATGATACCACTAATAAAAGTATTGATCCTTTTGCTTAACGCTAAGGAATTAAGAAATAAAAACAAAACAATTACTACTGATAAGTATCCAATAAACGAAACATCTAATCCAAATGAATTTGGGAAAATCTGTAGTAATTCATTTGAAGAAATTTTAGAGAATTCCTCTAAATAATTAGCAATAAAAAACAAGCGATTTACAAAAAAGTAAAACAACCAAAAAACAAATAATTTTATGAAATATTTTAAATTATTCATCAGCAAAAAGCTCATTTATATTTCCATAAGAATTTTCTAATCTTGTTGAAATACCTTCTTTACTTACCCATTCTACTTTTGTAATTCCTTCTTCTATTTGAGGAATTAAATCAGCAGTGAAATTAGTTTTCATTTTAAACCAATAAGTTCTTTTAAGTATCGTAACTCCATTCATTTCATATGTATGATAAGTGTCTTTTAAGGGTTTAACAATTACTAAATTATCAACTCCACATTCCTCCTCAACTTCACGAATTGCGCATTCATTTATATTTTCACCAACCTCCAATTTTCCTTTTGGCAAATCCCATTTATCATTTCTAAAAATCATAAGAAGTTGATTTTTACTATTATATACCAATCCACCTGCCGCTTCAATTAGGATATAATCAGCTTTAAAAGATTCCCAATTATCTGTGATAATTTTAGGCTCGTTATTGATGTAAACTTTATATTTTTGCATTATGATATACGATATTGACATTGCCAAACAAGTAGCAAAATCATTACTGCAAATAAACGCAATTATTTTACAACCCAACAATCCTTTTAAATGGGCTGCAGGTTGGAATTCTCCAATCTATTGTGATAACAGAAAAACGCTTTCTTACCCTGAGATTAGAACAAATATTAAGCAAGGGTTAGCTGCAATTGTGAAAAACCATTACAAAGGAGCGAATGTAATAGCTGGAGTTGCTACTGCTGGAATTCCTCATGGAGCATTAGTTGCTGAGGAGTTAGGATTACCGTTTATATATGTAAGGTCAAAAGCAAAAGAGCACGGAAAAAAAAATCAAATTGAAGGTTATTTTGAAGAAGGACAATCAGTAATACTTGTTGAAGATTTAATTAGTAGCGGTAAAAGTAGTCTTGATTCTGCTCAAGTTTTAAAAGATGCTGGAATGAATCTCAAAGGTATGGTTTCCATATTTACTTATGGATTTGATGCTGCAGCTGAAAACTTTAAAAAAGCAGAATGCGAATATGTGTCATTATGCGATTACAGCACTTTATTGCCAATAGCAAAAGAGCAACAATATGTTGAAGAATCTGATTTATCTGTACTTAATGAGTGGAGAGATAACCCCGCAATCTGGAAAAAATAAATTATGGCTACATTCAAATCACCTGAGGTAATAGTAAACAGAACTGCTGAGGATTTCTTTACAAAAATTGGAGACTTAAACAATTTAAAAGAAATAATGCCTTCACAAATTGAAGATTTTGAAAGCACAGCTACTACTTGTTCTTTTAAAATGAAAGGAATGCCAAAATTATATTTAGAAATTGGAGAAAAAATTGAGCATTCTAAAATATCATTAACTGCAAAGGACAGTCAAGTTCCATTTTCATTAGATTGCTTTATTACTGAAAAAGGAGAGCAATGCCAAGCAAGATTAGAAATTAATGCTGAACTGAATATGATGATGAAAATGATGGTTGAAAAACCACTTACTCAGTTTTTAGATGTTTTAGCAAGTAAAATGCAGAATTTCTAAAACAGCATTTTAACTTCTTGTAAATTAAATTCTTTTAAGGAGTTTTCAGTTTCAATTTGCAACAAACCACTTTTAGTTACTCGTCTTATAATTCCCATAAATTTTTGATTATTACTTTCAAAAGTTGCAACTTTATCTTTGTGAAATAAATTTGATAGATACTCCTCCTTTAAATCAGAATTTAATCTGTAATTTTCCAATCTAAGTTGCAGTGCATTAAGCAAACTATATTTAACATCTGAAATGTTTATTGTTGCACCTAATTCCTTTTGAACTGATGTAGCTGAAGGGTAAAACTTAGTAAACTCAATCTGATTTATATTTAACCCAATTCCAATTACAGTATGGGTTATTCTGTTTTTAGAAATTAAATTTTGAATCAGAATTCCAGCAATTTTACATTTGTTAACCAAAATATCATTTGGCCATTTTATTTGAGAATCTATATCATAACTTTTTAAACAATCCATTATTGCTAAAGAAGATAAAATGTTTAAATCAAACTGATTATCAATAGAAATATTTGACGCAATTACTGCTGATAACAATA
>CAJQHO010000021.1 GCA_905478185.1 uncultured Flavobacteriales bacterium
GGATATTTTTAAAACAAGCAAAGGGAAATATGTTGCACCTTCTCCTATTGAAATGAAACTTTCTGCTAATAAAAACTTAGAGCAAATTTGTGTTGTAGGAGATGGACTTCCTCAGCCTATTGTTTTAGTTGTACTTTCTGAAAGAGGAAAAGCAAAAACTAAGGAAGATTTAGTTGCTAGTTTAAGCAAAACTATGGAAGTGGTAAACCCTAAATTGGACAAGCACGAAAAATTACACAATATAGTTGTGATTGCTGAGGATTGGACAATAGAAAATAAATTACTGACACCAACCATGAAAATCAAGCGTAATGCAATTGAGAAAATTTACAAAAGCAATTATACATCTTGGTATGAAGGTGAAAGGGTTATATTTGTTTAAGTCTTCAGTTTCTTCTTTTTAGCAGCAGGGAAGAGGATGTTATTTAGGATTAGCCTATAAGCTGGAGAGTTGGGGTGGAGTGATAAATCAGTTTTTGGGTCACCAACTTTGTGCTGATAATCTTCTGGGTCGTGTCCTCCATAAAAAGTCCAAGTACCATTTCCTAGTTCTCCATGAATATAACGAGCTTCATTAGTAGCTTTTGTTTCTCCCATTATAAGGACATCTGATTTTATATATTCATTCTTAAAAGCAGTTGTTTGCCCCATAAACCCTCCAATTATTTGCATATGATTTTGACAAAGCATAGTTGGAACTGGATCCCATTTTGCAGAAAAATCAAAGAGCGTAAAGAAATCAATCTTATGATTTATTCTTCTTTTTTGTGTAGCATCAATAGTTGAAAATTCATATTGATTTGGGTTTTTAACAAGATTAAAATCTTTAAAAGCTAAGGTTTTACTGTAATCTAATTTACTGTCAATATCTGAGTCCATTCCATCCCCATCAAACATTGCTCCGCAAATATCAATTCCTTCAGCAGCAAGTGCAATATCATAACTGTCAGTTGCTGAGCACATGGCAAATAAGAATCCTCCACCAGCAACAAAAGATTTTATTTTTTTAGCAACTGCTAATTTTGCTTGTGAGACTTTTTCAAAACCTAACTTACGAGCTAATTTTTCATATTCTTGCTTTTGTTCCTTATACCAAGATGCATTTTTAAAACTAGCATAAAATTTTCCGTACTGTCCAGTAAAATCTTCATGGTGGAGGTGGAGCCAATCATACTTTGGGAGTAGATTTGTAAGCACTTCCTCATCATAAACTACCTCATAAGGAATTTCAGCATAAGTAAGCGCCATGGTAACAGCATCATCCCAAGGCTGCTTATTTTTAGGAGAATAGATAGCAATTTTCGGTGCTTTTT
Source organism: uncultured Flavobacteriales bacterium (assembly GCA_905478185.1). Taxonomy (GTDB): domain Bacteria; phylum Bacteroidota; class Bacteroidia; order Flavobacteriales; family BACL11; genus UWMA-0277. Next base: position 1,314 of record CAJQHO010000021.1, read on the forward strand.
CTAATCGGACTACATCTTGATTTACCTCTGGACTAGCTATAGATTGTAAAATTTGAGTGGATTGCGCGTCAGCAATAATATTATATGAAACTCCTCTAATATTGCATTCATTTTCAATTTGCGTATGGTGTTTTATCATGAAACTTCCACCTACATAATTGAGTAGCCAATCAACTTTTACATCTCTTTCAATTGCGTAATATGCAATTCCGTAAGCCTTTAAATGATTGCTTTGGCTTTCATCCATAGGAATAAAAATGTAGGATGCGTTTGCAGTAATTGCAAAACAACAAATCAAGAAAAATAGATTAATTTTCTTTAAGGGTCTAGAATGGAGCATCTCCATCTTTATCTTCATTCATACTTGATGACATTGAAATCATAGAAGAATTATTGCCATCTTCATTTTCATAATCTCCACCATCAAAGTAGTCCAAATCAGAGAATTTTGCAAATTCTCCAGTAAATTTAAGTCTTACATTATTAAGAGAACCATTTCTGTGTTTTGCGATAATCAACTCTCCTTGTCCTCTGGAATCATCTCCATTATCCCATTCAAAAATTTTGTAGTATTCAGGGCGATAAATAAATGTTACAATATCTGCATCTTGCTCAATTGCACCAGATTCTCTAAGGTCAGAAAGCATTGGCCTTTTACTTCCAACTCCAGTTCTACTTTCCACCCCTCTATTTACTTGAGAAAGTGCAATTACTGGTATTTTTAATTCTTTTGCAATTCCTTTTAAGGATCTGGAAATAGTAGAGATTTCTTGTTCTCTATTCCCTCCTGTTCCTCCTGCAGTCATTAGTTGTAAGTAATCAATCATGATAATTCCTACACCATGGTTTTTAACAAGTCTTCTTGCTTTTGCTCTAAGTTCAAAAATGGATAAACCAGGTGTGTCATCAATAAAAATAGGTGCTTCTGAAAGGTGTTTAATTTTTTCATGAAGTTGCACCATCTCATGGTCAGCTAAATCTCCTTTTCTTAATTTTGATGCGCCAAGCTCAGCTTCTGATGCAATGAGTCTGTTTACCAGTTGCTCTGATGACATCTCCAATGAGAAAAATCCGATAGGAGTATTATGGTCAACAGCAACATTTCTTGCCATTGTTAAAGCAAATGCAGTTTTACCCATTCCTGGTCTTGCTGCCACAATTACTAAGTCAGATTTTTGCCAACCAGAAGTTACTCTATCTACATTCGTAAATCCTGATGGAACACCACTTAATCCATCTTCTTTATTCCTAAGGGTTTCAATATTTTCAAGCGCTCCTTTAATTAAAGAGCTCATTTTATCATAACTCTTTCTAAGTGTCCCTTCTGTTACAGTAAAGAGATTTGCCTCTGCATCATTTAGTAAATCAAAAATATCAACTGAATCATCAAAAGCATCATTACTGATTTTCCTTGAGATATTAATAAGTGATCTTTTAATAAATTTTTCAGCTATAATTCTTGCGTGAAACTCTGTGTTGGATGAAGAAGAAACATTGTTTGTTAGTTCAGAAATGTAAGCTAAGCCACCAATTTCTTTAAACATTTCCATTCTTTTTAGCTCCTCTGAAACTGTAAGGATATCAACTGGCTGAGTGTTGTTAAATAAATTAACAATTGCTTCAAAAATTTTCTGATGTTTTGGAGCGTAAAAATATTCGGCTTGTAGGGAATCAATAGCGTCAGATAATGATTCGTTATCAATCATCAAAGCACCAAGTACAGCTTTTTCAAGCTCAAGTGCTTGTGGTTGCAATTTTCCATCAATCTGACTTGTTGGTGTTGCTTTTAATGTTCTTTTTCCTACTTTTTTTGCCATTTCTTATTCGTTTACAACTCCCATATTTGAGAATTTCTCCATTCTATCATGAACTAAAGTATCTTTTTCAGTATCAATAAATTCCTTTATTGCTTTGCTGATTGATTTCTTAACTATTTTAAAAGTTTCTTCAGGAAAAGTATGCGCACCACCAAGAGGTTCTTTAATGATCTCATCAACCAATCCTATTTTTTTCATATCCTTAGCTGTAAGTTTTAAAGCATCAGCTGCAGTTTCTTTGTGCTCCCAACTTCCCCATAATATTGTAGAGCAGTTTTCAGGAGATATTACAGAATACCATGCGTTATTTAGCATCAAAATTTTATCTCCAACTCCAATTCCTAAAGCCCCTCCTGATGCTCCTTCACCAATAATAACAACAATAATCGGCACCTCAAGTTTAGTCATTTCAAGGATATTACGAGCAATAGCTTCTCCTTGCCCTCTTTGTTCAGCTTCCAATCCTGGGAATGCACCCGGAGTGTCAATTAAGCAAACAACTGGCTTGCCAAATTTTTCGGCCATTTTCATAAGGCGTAAAGCTTTTCTGTATCCTTCAGGGTTAGCCATCCCAAAGTTTCTGTATTGTCTTTCTTTGGTATTTCTTCCTTTTTGTTGCCCGATAAACATTACAGATTGCTTCCCAATCGTTCCCCAACCTCCAATCATTGCTTTATCATCTTTTACACCTCTATCTCCATGTAATTCTAAAAAATCGCCTTCTGATAAAGCCTCAATGTAATCTAAAGTATAAGGTCTTTGAGGATGACGAGAAAGTTGTACTTTCTCCCAAGAGCTTAAATTATTGTAAATTTCAGTTCTTGTATCTTTTATATTATTCTCAATATCAGCAACTGTCTTACTAACATCTACTGATCCATCTTTTGCTAGTTCTTTAGCCTTTTTAAGCTTAATAACTAGTTCTTCAATTGGTTTTTCAAATGCTAAATAATCCATTCAATTTTATTTTTTAAAGGACAACAAAGTTAAATAAAATGATTTGTGAAGCCCTATAAATTATGAGTTGATTACTTTTGTTGTTGAAAACTCAAATATAGTATGATTGTATATCCTAATGCGAAATTAAATATCGGCTTAAATGTGCTGAATAAAAGAGAAGATGGATACCATGAATTATCCTCTGTTTTTTATCCTGTTAGTGAGTTGTATGATATTTTAGAAATCATTACTTCTGATGACTTTTCTTTTAGCAGTTCTGGAATTGCTATTCCTGGTGATAACAATATTTGTACAAAGGCCTTTGATTTATTAAAAGCTGATTATGATGTAGGAAATGTCAAGATACATCTGCATAAAATGATTCCTATTGGAGCTGGACTGGGAGGTGGTTCTGCAGATGGCGCTTTTGTATTAAAAGCATTGAATGAGTTATTTGAGTTAAATCTCAAAAATAATCAGTTAGAAAAATATGCTTTAGAGTTGGGTGCTGATTGCCCATTTTTTATTGAGAATACTCCAAAATATGTAACTGGAATAGGGGAGCAAATGACTGCCATTGATTTGGATTTATCAGATTATGAGATCAAGTTTATTTTTCCTGAATTGCATATTTCTACTTCTGAGGCTTATGGTGGTGTAATACCAAAAAAGGATGAAGCTAATTTGTTGGATTTGATAAGTAAACCCATAGCAAACTGGAAAGAAGAATTGAGAAATGATTTTGAAGTTTCTGCTTTTAAAAAGCATCCTGAATTATCAAAGATGAAAGCAAATCTTTATGCTGATGGCGCTATTTTTGCAAGTATGACTGGAAGTGGAAGTGTTCTTTATGGTGTGTTTGTGAAATTCTCATAGTCAGTTTACTCTTTTTTTCTATTTAACTCTAAAAGTAAGAGAATAGAAATCTGCAAAATCATAAGTTGGTGCTGCAATTGTATCTCCTACCATATTTTTAAATAGAATTTCTCCGTTTATTCCAACTTTATCAGGATTACTATTTCGTTCCCACCAATGTCGAATCATTCCGTCTTGCTTTTGGTCTTTAATAATCCAAGTGTAAATACCAGGATTTAATGTTAGGGTATCTGAAAATGTGGTATTTTCAGGAAATTCAACTCGATTTTTTATAATTTTACTATTATTATCAATAATGATATAGCTATTTTCTTTTGCTCTATTATTGTCATTTGTTTTAATACTAAGAATGATTTCATTTGGAAAATAGGAAGGTAAATCCCAAATTGATTCAGCATAATTATTTAAGTGTTGCTCATCCAAATTATTGTTTACTGCATCAATTACAACATAAAAAGTAACACTACTATCTAGATTTTTTATGCTTAATTGTGGGAGGGTTATTGTTTGCTCATCTAAAAAATTTAAACTCCCATACCAAGTATATTTCAGATTATTTTTTCCTTTTACCCCATATTTAAATTGAATATTTTTAATAATTTGACTTCCATTATTTCGAACTTTAATTGTAGGAGTACCATCATTGATATTTAAATTTCTTCTGTATCGTAATGCATTATTTGGAGTGATAATTTCTAATATAGCTGCATCATTTTTAAAATTTGCACTGCCATAAGTTATTAATTGGTGTGACATAAGATAATTACCATCTTTTTCACCATTTTCTTCAAACATTTCTATTTGATAATCAACTGTAAGACTGTCATTTTCTACTTGATTGACTACTTCAAAGTCATAAGTGTCAATTGCTGTTCCAGGACACCAACCTGCACGATCAAATTGCCAAGTCCCCCCTTGAGGGTGTATAGGGTTGTGTCCACAATCTTTCCATACATTCCAATTAATGACACTTTCATCTGAAAACCTGTAGCTATGTATTTTCTCATCCCATTCACAACAGTTGTAAGGACCAAAATGACCGTGACCACTAATTCTGGCTTTTAGCCTAAACCCTTTTCCTTCTTTTAGAAGAGGTAATTTTTTACTTTTTAAAACGGTATTAAGTGCAAGGTCTTCATATTTGTAGTTTCCGTAAGGCCAAATATTTTCAACTTTAAGCACATTTCTACTTGGTTTACCTTTTATAAATACAAATTTTAAATCGTGTAATTCTTGATTGTTCCCATGCTCTATTCGTTGATCCCCTTTAAGAATTGGAGCGTAATCCGTAACATCCCATATATACTCCCACCCATCTTCAGTTAAGTTAAGTCTTAATCCGTATGGAGTAACAAAACTATTAATTTCAATTTGTTCTTCAGTTGAGTCATTTTTATTGATAAATATTGAAGTATTTGTACTATAATCCCATTCTCCACATGGGAATTTATCTCTTTTTGTTGCTTGGTCACATTTTATCCTTTGTATCATTAATATTTTACGCCATTCCCCTTCTTTAGGAAAATGAGCAATAGTATCATATACTTGTTTTCCTTCTTTACTAGGTGATGGTGTTTCGTAACTAATAACATGTATGCTTGTAGTGTCTTCTGAAAAAGAATTTGAATTTAACTCTTGATTAGAGCATCCTATTATAAGAAGAAAAAAAATACTTCCAATGCTATAAGTTAAACTACTGCTTTTGATAAATAATTTACTTTTCATCTTTCAATAATACAAAAAATCCCCACCAATTTGGTAGGGATCTCTATTCTAATAAATTTACCAAAAAGATTAACTATATTTTACCCATTCATAGTTACCAAAAACTCAGTATTGTCTTTTGTTTTTTGCAATCTATCTTTCATAAATTCAATTGCTTCAATTGGGTTCATGTCTGCTAAATAATTCCTAAGTACCCAAATTCTTTGTATGTGTTCTTTATCTAGTAATAAATCCTCACGTCTAGTAGAAGAAGAAACTAAATCAACAGCAGGATATATTCTTCTATTTGCAATTTTTCTATCCAATTGTAGTTCCATATTACCTGTGCCTTTAAATTCTTCAAAGATCACCTCATCCATTTTACTTCCTGTTTCTGTAAGAGCAGTCGCTAAAATAGTTAATGAACCACCTTTCTCAATTTTACGAGCAGCACCAAAGAAACGCTTAGGTTTATGTAATGCATTAGCATCCACACCACCACTCAATATTTTCCCTGAAGCAGGTTGCACAGTATTGTAAGCTCTTGCCAAACGCGTAATTGAATCCAACAAGATAACCACATCATGTCCGCATTCTACCATTCTTTTTGCTTTCTCTAGTACAATATCAGCTACCTTTACATGTCTGCTTGCTGGCTCATCAAAAGTAGAAGCAATCACTTCCGCATTTACACTTCTTTCCATATCAGTAACCTCTTCAGGTCTTTCGTCAATTAAAAGAATAATCATATAAACTTCTGGGTGATTGTCAGCAATTGCATTCGCAATATCCTTTAAGAGTACTGTTTTACCAGTTTTAGGTTGAGCTACAATTAATCCTCTTTGTCCTTTCCCAAGAGGCGTAAAAATATCTAGCATTCTTATAGACACATTATTGTGCCCATTTCCTAAAAGGTTGAATTTTTCATAAGGGAATAATGGTGTTAAATGGTGGAAAGGAATTCTATCTCTCACAATTCCTGGATCACGCCCATTAATACTTTCTACTTGTATTAAAGGAAAATATTTTTCACCAGTTTTTGGCGGTCGAACAGTACCTTTAATAGTGTCACCCGTTTTTAATCCAAATAATTTAATTTGAGAGTGAGAAACATATACATCATCAGGTGATGATAAATAGTGATAATCACTTGACCTCATAAAACCATATCCATCAGGCATAATCTCAATTACTCCTTCAGTATTAATTATTCCATCAAAATCATAGTCATATTTTGATATTTTCTGATTAGGGTTTTGGTTTTTATTGTTGTTGTGCTTAGGTTTTGGGTGAGTATTTTCCTCTTTTTTAGGATGGTTGTGAACAGGTTTTTTGTGTTCTTTTTTCTCCTCACCATCTTTTTTAGTATGGTTGTGAACTGGTTTCTTGTGTTCACCTTCTTTCTTTGGATGATTATGAACAGGTTTTTTGTGTTCTTTCTTTTGTTCTACATCTTTTTTAGGGTGATTATGAACTGGTTTTTTATCAGTCTTTACTCCTTCTTTATTTTGTAGAGGTTTAGTTTGTTCTACTTTCTCAACTTTATTTTGTGTTGGCTTAGTTCTTGGTCTTTGTTTTTTCTCAACTATTGGCTGAGGTTTAGCATTTTCTGCTTGATGATCCAAGATAGCATAAGCTAAATCTTGTTTCTTTAATTTGTCAAACTTTTTTATGTTTAACTCTTGCGCAATTGCTTTTAAATCAGCAACTTTCTTTGCGTTTAATTCGTCTAATTTGTACATATATATTTTTTATTAAATAATCTTAATTCGGTTGTAGCTTTGTGAGTTTTCAAGATGTTTTTAGGGGGGGGTGTTTCTTTAGATAAGTTTTGCAATAATACAATTTTTTTAATAGATGGGCAAATCCTACATTTTTAATTAGTTTTGCAGTAAATATTATTATCATGATACAAAGAGTGCAATCCTTATTTTTCTTTTTCTCTGCAATTTGTTTAATTACTATTGTTTATACATTTCCTGTATTGCAAAATACTGAAGAATATTTTCTGTTAAGTGAATATTTTCCTCTTGTTCGTCTAGCTGTTTTGTTGTCAGCTGCATTGTCATTATTCGCTATATTTCAGTTTAAAAATAGAAAAAGGCAAATGTTGATTGCTGCAATTTCTCGTTTTATGATTACAATAGCAGTTTTCACTTTAGTATTTTTCTATAGAGGAGAAGAACAATTTGGATTAGGAATGATATTGATGCTTATCCCTTTTATTACCCTTTATGCTGCTAACTTTTTTATCAAAAAAGATGAAAAATTAGTAAAGTCGGCTGATAGAATACGTTAGGATTTACTTCTAGGAAATTCAATTACTTTTAAGTCTTTAATTTCTTTTCCTTCAATGTTAAAGCTGAGTATCGTTTTTACTTTGTGTATTCCATAATCACCAATTGCACCAGGATTCATATGAAGTAAGTTGTTCTTTTTATCATACATCACTTTTAATATATGAGAATGACCACATATAAATAAATCAGGGTTGGCTTGTTCAATTAATGGTAGAATCTTCTTGTCATATCTACCAGGATACCCTCCAATATGAGTCATCATAACATTTACTTTTTCACATTTAAAATAAAGATTTCCCTTGAATTCTGTCCGGGTAGTTCTGTTGTCAATATTTCCCCATACTGCTCTTGTGGGAGCAAATTCTTTGAGTTTATCAGTTACCTCAAGCCCTCCAATATCTCCTGCATGCCAAATTTCATCTGCTTTTTTAAAGTGAGGGAAAAATCTTTCATCTAAAGTATGATGAGTATCAGAAAGCAATATTATTTGCTTCATCTATCTGATAAGATTAACTAATCCTGTGTAAATAAAAGGTTTGTCTTTAAAATCTAGGATAGTAATATAGTAGGAGTATAGCCCTCCAATAATTTTACCATTAGTATTTCCATCCCACGCTAAGTCAT
>CAJQHO010000022.1 GCA_905478185.1 uncultured Flavobacteriales bacterium
TATAGCGGTTGGAACTCCTATGGGAGATGATGGCTCTGCTGATTTGAAGTATGTTTTGCAAGTAGCTCAATCGATTGGCGAGAATATGAATCATCATTTAGTTGTGGTAGATAAATCAACTGTTCCAATTGGTACTGCAGATAAAGTTAAAGAAACTATTCAGTTAGCTTTAGATAACAGAAATTCTGACTTAACATTTGATGTTGTTTCAAATCCTGAATTCTTAAAAGAAGGGGCTGCTATTAAAGATTTCATGCACCCAGATAGAGTAGTAGTAGGTGCTGATAATGCTAGCGCTATGGAAGTAATGAAAAATTTATATTCCCCTTTTACTGTATCTAATGATAGGTTTATTGGAATGGATATTCGTTCAGCTGAAATGACTAAATATGCAGCAAATGCAATGCTTGCAACTAAAATTTCGTTTATTAATGAAATTGCTAATATTTGTGAGCATGTTGGAGCAGATGTTAACCAAGTTCGTGCAGGTATTGGTAGTGATAAGAGAATTGGTTATCAGTTTATTTATCCAGGTTGTGGATATGGAGGGAGTTGTTTTCCAAAGGATATTCAGGCTCTTATTACTATTGCTAATGATCATGGATACAATCCTAATTTGATATCTTCTGTAGAGCGTGTTAATAAGAATCAGAAGGAAGTTCTGTTTTCTAAATTAACATCTCAATTTGGGAGTGACTTAGCAGGAAAGTCTATTGCAGTTTGGGGTTTGTCATTTAAGCCTGAAACGGATGATATGCGTGAAGCACCTTCAATAAATTTAATAAAATCAATAGTAAGTGCGGGGGGTTCTGTTAATGCGTACGATCCTAAAGCAATAAAAGAAGCTCAATTTTATTTAGATGGAATTCCTGTAAATTATTTTGATGATAAATATTCAGCATTAGATAATGTAGATGCTTTAATTCTTGTAACTGAATGGAAAGAGTTTAGAAGTCCTGACTTTTTGTTGATGAAAGAAAAGATGAAGGGAAGCCTATTTATTGATGGAAGAAATCAGTTTAAATCTGAATTTATTAAAAGCAAAGGATTCGAATATTTACAGATAGGTGTAAAGGCGTAACCGAATGCAGATAAAAAGCATATTTTCTTCAAAATCAGTAATTGATTTTTTATATATGTTTTTTTCAAACATAATTAAAAAAGTATTTGGTTTTGTTAGAGAAATAATCTTAGCTTTTCTCTTTGGATCCTCAATAGTATACGCTAATTATTTATTACTCAAAACTGTAGCTGAATTCTTTTCGCAATTAACATTAGGAAATGCTTTACAGGCAAATCTAATGCCAAAATTCACTCAATTGTATGCAAAATATGATTCAATAGATTTGTCAGAGGTATTGACTTTTTCAAAATCAGTTATCTGGAAATTATTTTTAGTAAGCCAAATAGTTCAATTGCCAATAATTTGGATGATACAACCTGAACAGAAAGCAGTTTTTATTATTATTTCAATTCTTTTGGGCTTAGTGATGAGTATTAATTTCTTTAATTCTGTTTTTCTAACAATATTACAAGCCAAGGGAGAATTTAAGAAACACTCTATTGCCACAACATTAAACCTATTTGTAGCTACTTTTGTTTTGTATCCTTTTGCTCTTTTCTTTGATATCATAGGAGTTGTTACAAGCAGATTGATTGGAGTGGGGACATTATTGGTTAAATATATTAGACCATTATTGTTAGATAAAGGAGAAGAGAAAGTAGTTTTAAAGTTTTCTGATTTTAACCTTTCAATTATGTTGTTGGGTAATTTTGTAAATATTATTATTCTATTAGGAAGGTTTGTTTCTGGTATTGAAGGAGGTAATGATATTGCTTTTTTTAGCTATTCAGTTGTGTTACTTAATGCACTTTTTACTGCAGTAATTCTAAATGTTAATACTCTAGTTCTTAAATACATATCTGTAAAAAAGAACTCTAAAATAATATTATTTTCAACTATTGTATCGCTATTGATTTCTGGAGTGTTAGTATTAGTTGTTCAGTTATTTAGTGTCGAAATTATTGGGTTGTTTTTTGAAAGAGGTGCTTTTACTGCAAAAGATACTCTTGAAACAGCTTCATACTTAAGAAGTATTAGTTGGAGTTTTATTTTTATTTTTGTTGCATCTTCATTGTTTCAACCCTATTTTGCATTACCTGCAGCTTATTTAAATCAGAAAGCAAAGTTTTTAGCTCAACCTTTTATACTTGCTATCTTTTTATTCCTAATCTATTTTTATGTTAATGGTAGTAGCGCTAAGTTAAATTCATTAATTATGATTCATGGATTATCGCTTGTAACTTTCATTTTGTCAATTTTTGCTTTTAGAGATTACTATAGATATGAAAACTAATAATATATTTATATGGATTTATGTTCTATTATTAAGTGCAATGATAGCTATTGGAAGAGTGTATGATGAAAGATTAGATTTTTTTGGTGTCAATTTTGCTCTAATTCTATCATCTATATATGTTTTTGTTTCTTTATTTTTTATTGGATCTATTAGAATGATTAAATTAACAAAATCAAAGGCCTTGTTGTATCTATTCTATTTTCTGATAATTGCATCAACTCCTTTATTTTGGCTTGTTTATGATGTGATAGAATATGGGTATTTAAAGTATCTTAACTTTTGTTTGATTGCAATTCTGATGTCAGTTATAATAATTGAGAGATTTGATTATTCGAAAGTTAATAAATTACTAATTTCACTTTTAGCTGTATCTCTTTTTTTAGCAGTTTTAGCAGTATTAGGACAAGAAATATCTGAAAATAATGATTCAGGACGCTTGAGTGTTCTTGGAGGAGGCCCTATTATATTCTCCAGATGGATGGGGTTGGGTATTTTGATATTGTCATTAATGCCACAGTTTAGGAACTATAAAATCAGATACTTTTTTATTGTTCTATTTTTTATTTTATCACTTGCGAGCGGTAGTAGGGGGCCTGTTCTTGCATTGGTTTTAGTTTGTTGTTTATTTTTAGTTATTAATTTTAAAAGATATTTCCTAAGGTTTTTTGTAATAGTTAGTTTATTAGTTGGATTTGTGACATTAACAGGAATTTCTAAAGAAGTAGAAAAATTAGGTAGAGTTGAGAGAATATTAATGAACTTTTCATCTGGGGGTATTGTGAAAAAATCAACTGGTACAAGAACACAATTAATGCATGGTGCTGTTACTGTATTTAAGAAATATCCGTTTGGTGTTGGTGCTGGAAACTGGCAAGGTAAAGCAAATGAAATTGAACCTCACAATCTAATGCCATTAGAATATTCACATAATATTTTTCTTGAAGTACTTAATGAATATGGTGTTTTTGTATTTATAGTTCTAATACTTTTATTTATTTATGTTTTTCATTTCAGCTATAAGTTAATGTGTAAATATTATGATAATGAATCTTCTCTTTATACGTTACTCTTTTATATGCTTGTCTACTTGTTTCTTAATTCTCAAATTAGTGGCGATATTAATGATACTAGAATGTTATTTGTTATAGTTTCATTTATTCTAATTAAAACTCCATTAATTGATAAAACTCAGAAATTATGTTAATAATTTGTAATGGAGCCTTTAAATCAGGATCATCATGGCTTCATGCTATTTTGGTCGAATTAACAATTGTAAAGAATCTGAATCTTCAAAAGGTTCCCGTAAGATATACAAATGATATCAATTCACCAACTACTATTATTGAAAGTAGATTGAAAGAATTTCTTACCACTGAAGATTATGTAGTTAATAATTATCTAACAAAATCACATTTTTTTAAAGAATCTACATTACGACAAAACTACCCAAGTGATGTAAAAATATTATTTATAGAAAGGGATAGGCGGGATGCAATTGTTTCGCATTATTTTCATGTCAGAAATCGATATAGATTTAAAATTGGATTTCCAATTTATTACGCTCTAATAGGGAGGTATAAAGCTTATGAAATAGGTGTTTTTAATGAAAGATGCAGAAAGTATATGGGGCATGAAAATTTTTTCTATTACTCAGATTTAATCTTAGATTTTGAAGCTACTGTAATGAAGATAGCGAATGTAATTGGTGTAAAGAATATAAGTAAAGATGAAATTTCTCGTGTAAAAGAACAGACAACTCTAGATAAGCTCAGAGAAGAATTAAAGAAGGGGAATCTTAGTTATTACCCATCAAAAAATAAAGATAATTGGAAACTTTTTAGAGAAGGTAAAGTTGGAGGGTGGAAAGTCTATTTTAACTCCAGACAGTTGTTAGATATTGAGAAGATAGAGGACGGTAAATTTTCAGTTTGTAGTAAGATAATTTACTTTCTAATGTTCACCTTAAGAAGAATAATCTTTAGAATTGAGTAGGATGCATAAATGGAGAAAATATAATGGAGCTCTTGTTCCTGATATACCACCTCATGTTGAGATAGATGCAATAGGTATTGAAAATAAAATTAAAAAGGAAAATGTATTTTTTGCTAGATGGACAACTGATTTTGATTGCAAAATGGAAACAGAATTCTGGCATGTTATTTGTGATGAGAAATTAGATATATCAGATTATAGTAGAAATACAAGAAGTAAGATTAGGAGAGGGTTGAAAAGCTGTGATGCACGGAAAATAACAAAAGAAATTCTTATTTCTAAAGGATATGATTCATATGCTGCTGCATTTTCAAAATATAATACTCACCTTATTCCTAAAACATTGAATCAGTTTCAGGAGGAAATAAATTCTTATAACAATTCATGGGATTTTTGGGGTATTTATCACAAGGACTACTTAATTGGATATAGTCAGAATAAAGTAGTAGATGACTATTGTGATTATTCTACTATTAAATTTCATCCAGAATATCTCAAATTGTATCCAAGTTATGTTCTTTTTTATACTATGAATAATTATTATTTAAATGAAAAATGTTTTAGATATGTAAATGATGGAGCAAGAAGCATATCGCATGAAACTAATATTCAAGAATATTTAATAGATAAATTTAGATTTAGAAAAGCATTTTGCAAACTAAAAGTAATTTATAGTCCTAGAATAAGAGTGTTATTGATTTTAATATTTCCATTTAGGTTTTTTATTAAGTTGATGAAATTCAGTCCATTTCAGAAGATAAATATTTTAATAAGGCAGGAAGAAATAAGAAGGAGTTATGAAGGATAGGTATTGTTTTTACATCAACCAAGAGATTAAGAAATTCACTGTTGAAGAAGAGTTTGATTGCTTCTTCTTTAGTCCGAAATTATTCAAGAGAAAACTTCATAAAGGGCTTTATAGACAATCAGATTTGCTTTATTTTTTTTGGTTTCTTGTTACTTTAGGTAAGTATAAAATATTTTATATTCTTGATAAGAATACAAATGAAATAGCTCATTTTTCCAATATACTCCCATCTTTCTTTAAGTTCCCTTTTATGAATAAGTCTGATGTGCAAATTGTGAATTGTTGGACATATGCATTTTATAGAGGAAAAGGTCTTTATCCTTTTGCGTTAGCACAGATTTCGAATAAATATAAAGGCAAGAAAATTTGGATTGGTTCAAAGTTAACCAACAAACCTAGTATTAGAGCAATAGAGAAATCTGGTTTTAAACGAGTTTTTGATGTTGAAAAAAGAACAATTTTAGGAATATATTATAAAATAGATGAATAATCTTGTTTCCATTATAACCCCTTCATTTAATTCCTCAAGATTTATTACGGAGTGTATTGAGTCTGTTTTAAATCAGACTTATAAAGATTGGGAGATGATTATTGTTGATGATTATTCTGAAGATAATTCTAGAGTTATTATATCAGAATATGCAGATAAAGATAAAAGAATAAAGTCTATTTTTCTAGAAAAAAATGTTGGTGCGGCAGAAACTAGGAATGTCGCAATCAGACAAGCAAAAGGAAAATATATTGCATTTTTAGATTCAGATGATTTATGGGATTCACATAAATTAGAAAAACAAATTTCCTTTATGGAGAAGAGGGATATTGCTTTTTCTTTTTCTACTTATCAATTTATGTCAGAAGATGGAAAAAAGTTTGAAAATGTTATAAAAGCTCCTCAAAAAATGACTTATCATTCTTATTTGAAAAATACAATAATTGGTTGCTTAACAGTTATTATTGATATAGAGAAAACTGGTAATTTTGAAATGCCAAATATCCGTTCTTCCCATGATATGGCTTTGTGGTTATTAATTATGAAAAGAGGCTTCTCAGCCTATGGTTTAGATGAGAATTTAGCAAAGTATAGAGTTGTATCTTCTTCTAATACAGCAAATAAAACAAAGGCAGCAAAGGAAGTTTGGGATGTTTATAGAAAGATTGAGAAGTTAAATCTATTTTATGCTTCCCTCTGTTTTATTGGATATGCTTTTAATGCAATTAAAAAACGATTATAAATGAAAAGAATTTTTGATTTATTAGTTGTTTTATTTGCATTTATTGTACTCTCCCCAATTTTTATTATTACTATTCTTATTATAATAATTTTTGATGGATTTCCAGTTTTTTACATTCAAAAGAGAGTTGGTTTAAATGGTAAAATATTCAATTTATATAAATTTCGTTCTATGAAAAAAGATGCTGATAAGTTAGGGTTTACTACTTTTAAAGACGATGATAGGATATTTTTTGGAGGATATTTTTTAAGAAAATATAAGATAGATGAATTGGCTCAGTTGCTAAATGTTTTTAAAGGAGAGATGTCTATTGTAGGTCCAAGGCCAACTGTGTTAGAGGATTACAATAAGATGACAATTCATCAAAGACTAAGGAATAAAATTACTCCAGGATTAACTGGATTATCTCAGATTTCTGGAAATACATTTTTAAAATGGCCAGAACGAATAAAACTAGATTTGGAATATATTGAAAAGCAAAGTTTTGTTTATGATTTGCAAATTATCTTTAAAACATTTATAATGGTTTTTTCTGATAAAATTGATTCCGAAACAAATGATGAAGGAGAGTGGTGATGAAGGAAAAAACAAATATTGTTTGTGTAGGTTCAAATATAGAATCTATGGTTTGTTTACAGAAATTTAAAGGTAATAATATTACTATTTCTGGATTGGTAACCTTGCCTTTTCAAAAGCAAAAAAGAGGTTCTGATTATAGAGATTTAACTCCTTTTTGTAATAAAAATAGTATTCCTTTTTTCAGAACAACTAATATTAATTCTTCAGAAACAAAAAAATGGTTGTCAGATATAAATCCTGATTATATTTTTATACTTGGTTGGTCGCAAATATTTGATAAGGAGTTGATTGATTTGCCAAAACAATATATTATTGGTTCTCATCCTTCTGATTTGCCATATGGTGCTGGTAGGGCTCCTATAGTTTGGACTATTCTTGAGGATATAAGAAAATCAGCTGTGAGTTTTTTTAAAATTACAACAGAGGCGGATGCTGGCAATCTACTTTTGCAGAAGCATTTTGAAATTAATGATAGATCAAACTCTACTCGTTTATATAAATTAATATCACAGAACTTAGCTGGAGGTTTTGTAGAGATTTATAATCAAATTTTAGCTAATGAATTAAAAGAAACTAAGCAGGACTTAAGTAAACGCACAATTCGAAAGAAAAGATTGTTTGAAGATGGTAAATTAGAATTTGACAATCCTGCTATTGAACTTGATAAGCTTATTAGAGCAACAACAGAACCATATCCTGGTGCTTTTTCATATTATAATTCTGAGCGCTATACTTTCTGGAAGTCTAAATTATCTGATGAAAAAAATCAAAATTGTAATGAAGGAGAGATATTAAAGATTGAAAATAATCGTTTATTGGTGCAGTGTAAAAATTCATCAATTTGGCTTTATGATATTACTGATTCTTTAGAAAACTCAATTTCTATTAATATTTTTAAGGTTGGTAAGCAATTTGGGTTAATTTTGTAGTTGAAAAAAATAAAATGGATTTTTTAAAAAATAAAAAGATTTTAGTTATAGGAGCTCATTCTGATGATGAGGTTTTAGGAGTGGGGGGAACTATTTTAAATGCGATAGCTCAGGGGTCTAAAGTTGATGTCCTTATAGTTACGGATAGTGCATCTGCTCAGTATAGAGAAAAGCAAAAATTAAAAAATAGAGATAGTAATTTACAGCAGTGTTGTAAGTTATTGAAAGTTGATAATGTTTTTCAGTGGAATTTGCCCGATATGAGATTAGATAATCTTTCGCATCTTGAGATAAACAATAAACTCTTTAGTTTTATTAATGATTCTGAATATGATACAGTTTTTATTCATCATCCATATGACATTAATAAAGATCATCAAATTCTTTTTGATTCTGTTATGGTTGTGTGCAGGCCAATGCCGAATAATAATGTTAAAACAATTTTAACTTACTACACAGCAAGTTCAACAGAGTGGGGTGCTTACGAAATAAATAGAATGTTTTGTCCAAATATTTTTATAGATATAGAAAAGTATATTGATTTAAAGCTTATTGCTTTATCAAAATATACAGATGAAGTTAGAGAATTTCCACATCCTAGAAGTTTAGAAAATGTAGAAAATGTTGCAAAATATTTTGGGTCACAAGTTGGATTAAAGTTTGCTGAACCTTTTTGTTTGATTCGGTCAATAAACTCCTAGCAATATTGTCAGAAAACAAAAAAATATGGTTGGCCTCACCTCATATGGGAGGAGGTGAGTGGAGATTTGTAAAAGAGGCTTTTGATACAAATTGGATTGCTCCTATTGGTCCGCATATACATATTTTTGAAGAAGAACTTTCTAAAATTTCAAATGGAAAAAATGTTGCTGCTTTAAGTAGTGGTACATCTGCAATACATTTAGCGTTAATCTTATTGGGAATTAAAAAAAATGATGATATAATTTGTGCTTCATTCACTTTTTCGGCATCAGCAAATCCTATTAAGTATTTAGGGGCAAACCCAATCTTTATTGATAGCGAAAAAGACAGTTGGAATATGTGTCCAGCTCTTATGGAACAAGCTATTAATGATGGTATTACGGATAATAAAAAACCGAAAGCAATAGTTTTAGTTCATCTATATGGAATGCCTGCAAAACTTGATGAAATTATGAGAATTGCAGATAATTATGATATTCCTGTAATTGAAGATGCAGCTGAAGCCCTTGGTTCCAAATATAATAATAAGCAATTAGGTACTTTTGGGAAGATTGGAATTTATTCTTTTAATGGGAATAAAATTATAACAACTTCTGGAGGAGGAGCATTAGTATGTGATGATGCTGAAATAATTAATAAGGCTAAATTTTTAGCAACTCAAGCAAGAGATGAGGCGCCACATTATGAGCATTCCCAAATTGGGTATAATTATAGGATGAGTAACGTGTGTGCTGCAATTGGAGTAGGACAATTAGAGGTGCTTAATGATAGAATTATAAGAAAAAGAGAAATTTATAATTTTTATAAAACCGAACTTTCTGGAATTAAAGAGATTGCTTTTTTAGATGAAAGTGTAGGTAGTTTTTCTAATTATTGGCTAACAACAATTTTGATAGATGAAAATAGTGCAATAGATAGAGAGCAATTGCGTTTACATCTAGAAAATGATAATATTGAGAGTCGTCCATTATGGAAGCCAATGCATTTGCAACCAGTATTTAAAAGTTGTAAAGCTTATGTAAATGGATTTTCTCTTGATTTATTTAATAGAGGATTATGCTTGCCTTCTGGGACTAATATGACTAAAAAAGATTTAGAAAGAGTAGTTAATAAAATTAAAGAATTATATGAAGCTTAGACTTCAAAATCTGCAGAGAATTTATAAGCAACTTATCATGTTGGTTGTTGATGTTCTGACTTTATTATTAGCTTTGTGGTTAGCTTTTGTTTTACGATTAGGTGAAGCCTTTCCTGTAGAATATCTTTTAGAGTCTTTGTGGCTGTTTATTGTAATCCCAGTAGTAATGCTACCGCTTTTTGTAAAGTTAGGCTTGTATCGTGCAGTTTTGCAATATATTGGGATTAAAGTTATAACTACAACTTTTCAAGCTACAACCATTTTGTGTTTAGTTGTAGGGTTTTTTATGATGTTTTTTCGTGAATCAGATTTGCCAAGATCAGTGTTGCCAATATTTTGGTTTATAATAAATATCTTTATTATTTCAAGTCGGTTCTTGTTTAAGGGTTATCTGTATTCTTGGGATAGTTTTGTAAATTCAAGAAAACAGACTATTATTTATGGAGCAGGAAATGCAGGAGTTCAGCTTGTTGAAAGTTTGAAAAAAAGCTCTGTTTATGCGCCAATTGCATTTATTGATGATGATATAACAAAGCAAGGTACTATTCTTAATTTTTTAGAGGTATTCCCATTTAGTACGATTGAGGATCTTATTAAAAATAAAGACGCAAAAGTTTTGCTTTTTGCTGTCCCTTCTGCAAGTACAAAAGAAAGAACTCAAATATTAAAGAAACTTTCAAAACACCCTATTGAGGTTAAAGTTTTGCCTTCAATGGACAATATAGTAAATGGGGTAGTTTCTATTGATAATATAAAACATGTTGAGGTTGGTGATATCTTGGGAAGAACAGTAGTTTCTCCAAAGAAAGATTTGCTAAAAAGAAATATTTTAGGAAAAAATATTTTGATTACTGGTGCTGGAGGAAGTATTGGTTCTGAGCTTTCAAGACAGATTATGAAACTTTCTCCAAACAAGGTTGTTCTGTTAGATAACTCAGAATTTAATTTATACAATATACATTTAGAGCTTGTTAGTAAAGGGTTTTCAATTGATTTGATTCCATCACTTTGTACGGTTACAAATTACCATCAGTTGAAAAAGATTGCTGAAATGAATAAGATTGATACAATTTATCATGCGGCCGCTTATAAGCATGTTCCTATTGTTGAAATGAATGTTGTTTCGGGCGTCTATAATAATGTTGTTGGGACTTTTAATGTCGCAAAAGTTGCTGATGAATTAAATGTGAAAAATTTGGTTCTTGTTTCTACAGATAAAGCAGTCCGACCTACAAATGTGATGGGAGCCTCAAAGAGAATATCAGAATTAGTATTGCAAGCATTTTCAGATAAAAGCAAGACATGTTTTTCAATGGTTCGTTTTGGTAATGTTTTGGATTCAGCAGGTTCTGTAGTTCCTCTTTTTAGGAGTCAGATTAAAGAAGGAGGGCCGGTAACGGTAACGCATAGAAATATTACAAGATATTTCATGTCCATTCCTGAGGCAGTTGAATTGGTGTTGCAATCAGGGTCTATGGCAAAAGGTGGGGATGTTTTTGTACTAGATATGGGAGAGCCAATAAAAATTATTGATTTAGCTTATAAGATGATACATTTAAGTGGACTAACTCCAATTGATAATGAGAATCCTGATGGAGATATCAGAATAGAATACACAGGATTAAGACCTGGAGAAAAATTGTATGAGGAACTTTTAATTGGTAATGATGTAATTCAATCAGAACACCCAAGGATTATGCAAGCAAAAGAGAGTAAATTATCAATGCAGGAAGTGCTACATTGTATAGGTATTATTAAATCTGCTAGAAAAAATCAAGATGAAAAGGTTGTTAAAGAACTCTTGTTGAAATATGTTGATGGATACACCTCAGAAGTAGTATAATCCTTTTATTTTTGTAGAATGAATATTTTAGTACTAGGAGCAGGTACTTTTGGAACTGCAATTGCAAACGAACTCTCAGTAAATACTGAAAATAAGGTGACTTTATTTTCTAGAAACCAAGAGAAAGTTCAGGAAATTAACGAGTTTCAGACAAATAAATCTTGCTTTCCAAATAAGCATTTAACAAAGTATCTTAAAGCAAGTTCTGATAAAGAATTTATTAGAGATGCAGATATAGTTTTCATTGCTCTTCCTTCATCATTTATTATAGAAAATTTTATCGCTTTAAAATCTTTTTTTAAAGATGATGCATTGTTTGTGAACTTATCTAAAGGTTTGTTTGAAGGAGGGGGGACTATTGTGGAAAGTGTAAAAAAAGAATTAGATACAGAAAATGTTGTAACATTAAAAGGACCATCATTTGCTGTTGAGGTTATGGAACATGCTGATACTTTACTTACCCTTGGGTACACTACAAAACAGCAATACGAAACTGTAAATAAAATTGTAAAGAATACCGCACTACATATTGATTGTACAACTGATATAAGAGGTGTAGAATTACTTAGTGTGTTAAAGAATATTTATGCTGTTGTACTTGGTGTTGTAGATGCTAAATATAATTCACCAAATACTCGTTTTATGATATTGACTAAAGCATTTTCAGAAGTTAGAGTTTTGTTAAGATCCTTGGGTGGTTCAGGTGATACCTTGTTTTTAGCTTGTGGTTTTGGTGATTTATGTTTGACTTCATTAAATGATTTGAGTAGAAATAGAACCCTAGGTTTGTTGATTGGAAAAGGGTTTTTTAGTGCGGATTATAAATCCAATGCTGTAATATTAGAAGGATTGAATGCTGTAGAGATGTTGCATGATTTGATAGAAGAAGATGTGACAAAAGAATTACCACTTTTTAATAAATTGTATAATTTCTTTGCAAATAAAGAAAGAGAGTTAGAATTTAAGTTTAATGAACTAGTTGATTAAAGAAAAAAATGAAAAAAGTATTGATTGTATTTGGCACAAGACCAGAAGCTATTAAAATGGCGCCAGTTGTAAAAGCATTTAAAGATTGTAATAATTTTGAAACTAAGGTTTGTGTAACTGCACAGCATAGAGAAATGCTCGATCAAGTTTTGGAGTTTTTTGATATTACACCTGATTATGATTTAGATTTAATGAAGCCTAATCAAAATTTGTATAATTTGACAGGGGAAATAATTAATGGTTTAAAGCCAGTTTTGGAAGAATTTGTTCCTGATTTCGTATTTGTGCATGGAGATACAACCACTACAATTGCGGCAAGTATTGCAGGTTTTTATTCTGGAGCAAATGTTTGTCATGTTGAGGCAGGGTTAAGAACATTTAATAAATATGCGCCTTTCCCAGAAGAAATTAACAGAAGTATTACTGGAAGAATTGCTGATTTTCATTTTGCGCCAACTGAGCAATCCAAACAAAATTTATTGAATGAAAATATATCAGAAGATGGAATTTTAGTTACAGGAAATACGGTTATTGATGCGCTTTTAGATGGAGTTGAGAAAGTAAAGAGTATTGATAATGAGCAAATTAATATGCTTAAAAATTTAGTTGATTCGGATAAAGATTTAATTTTAGTAACTGGGCATAGAAGAGAAAATCATGGAGAAGGATTTTTGAATATCTGTAAGGCTTTAAAAGAAATTGCAGCAGAAAATAATGTACAGATTATCTATCCTGTGCATTTGAACCCAAATGTGCAAAAGCCAGTGAATGCAATTTTATCAGATGTGGAAAATATTGATTTGATTGCCCCACTACCTTATGAAGCATTTTTGTGGTTAATGGAAAAATCAAAATTAATTATTACTGATAGTGGAGGAGTACAGGAAGAAGCGCCATCACTGGGTAAACCGGTATTGGTAATGCGTGAAACTACTGAAAGACCAGAAGCAGTTGAAGCAGGAACAGTGATTTTGGTAGGTACTAATGTGGAAAAAATAGTTGGAGAGGCAAATGCACTTTTACAAGATTCCGAAAAATACGAGAGTATGAGTAAATTGCACAATCCTTATGGAGATGGGAAAGCAAGTAAAAGAATTGTAGAATTTTTATCAAAAAAATAAAATGACAGATTTGAAAGTAGTAATGATGGGCTTGGGTTATATTGGTTTGCCGACAGCAGCCTTAATTGCAAGTAGAGGAATTAAAGTTCAAGGGATTGATGTAAATCAATCTGTTGTTGATACTATTAATGAGGGTAAAATTCATATCGTAGAACCTGCACTAGATGGGCTGGTAAAACATGTAGTGGAAAGAGGATTGTTAAAAGCTAGTACTACTGTTGATACGGCAGATGTATATTTAATTGCAGTTCCCACCCCTTTTAAAGGAGATCATGAGCCGGATTTGAAATATGTGGAATCTGCTACAAGGATGATATTACCAAATCTGAAAAGTGGAGATTTGTTTATTATTGAATCTACTAGCCCGGTGGGAACAACTGATAAAATGGCTAAAATTATTTTTGAGGAAAGACCTGAACTTAAAGGGAAAATAAATATTGCTTATTGTCCTGAGAGAGTGCTGCCTGGAAAAGTGATTTATGAATTGGAACATAACGATAGAGTAATTGGAGGCTTGGATGAGCAGTCGACTAAAGCAGCACAAGATTTTTATCGTCATTTTGTGAAAGGTGAATTGCATGCAACTAATGCAAAAACGGCTGAAATGTGTAAGTTGGTTGAAAATTCATCAAGAGATGTGAGCATTGCTTTTGCTAATGAACTGAGTATGATTTGCGATAAAGCTAGAATTAATGTTTGGGAGTTAATAAAGCTAGCAAATAAACATCCAAGAGTGAATATCTTACAACCAGGAACTGGGGTTGGTGGGCATTGTATTGCGGTTGACCCATGGTTTATTGTTTCAGAATTTGAAAAAGAGGCAATAATTATCCGAAATGCAAGAGAGATAAATAACTATAAAACAGAATGGGTAATTGAGAAAATAAAATCTACTGCTTTACAGTTTGAATTGGATAACAACAAAAAACCAACTATTGCATTAATGGGTATGGCATTTAAGCCAGATATTGATGATTTAAGAGAGTCTCCTTCCTTACAAGTTGCAGACACTTTGTTGGATGAAGGAAAATTTGATTTACTTTTAGTTGAACCAAATTTGGAGGAAAGTAATAAGTATGATTTAACAGATTATGAAGCAATCAATGAGAAAGCAGATATAGTTGCTTATTTGGTAGCACATAAAGAGTTTAGAGGATTTACAACTGAAGCAATAGAATTAGATTTCTGTGGGGTTAGAAAATAGATTTATAGATTTATGCAATAAACATTTTTCACTTCTTGTATTAGGTGGGGGTTCCGCTTCTTTTTTTCTTATTAATATTATTCTAAAAGATTATTTAAATGCTGAGAATTATGGGCTTTATTCAATATTTATTACCTATATTTCTTTACTGTCTTCTTTTGGGTTATTAGGATTTGAACAAGTTATTATTAGAAATGCTAAGATAACGAGTAACAAAATTATCTTAAGTAAAAGTATACTAATACCTATAATATTTTCATCATTGTTTGTTTCAATTTTAGGATCGTATTTATTTATAAATAACTATAATATTTCTATATCTCTTATTCTTTTAATTAGTATTACTTTTTTAGTAATTCTAACTAAGTTAATTTTTAATTTATTTAGACTTATGTCTAAGTTTACATTTTCTCAAATTGCATTAAACTTTTGGAAGCTTAGTTTATTTTTTGTTTTATTGATTCTAGTTCTTAGAAAAAATGTTGTTAATCTGGAAGATGTAATTACTACAGTTTTTTGGTCTTTAGTAATAACAATGTTTATGATGTTTGGTCTTTTTAAAAAGGTGAAATTTAGGAGTAATTTGAAGGTAAAAAGAATTTTTAGTCAAGCGATTTTATTTTTATTATCATTAATTACAATTTCCTTAATAAATTTTGGAGATAGATTTTTTATTGAGAGCAGGTTCGGATTAGAGGAACTCGGTTATTATTTCTTTTTTATTAATTTATTTCTATTTCCTTTCGTTCTTTTTCAATCATATATTGGTTTTAAAGAAATTGTTAGTTTTAAGTTATCGTATAACCATAATCTATTAGTTCAGAAACTAAAGATTATTCTTAAATATTCGATTTTGTTTGGAATATTTCTTTTATCATTTTCCTTTTTTGTCGATTATTTAGAGTTCTATAGTATTGATTTATTTGAAAATTTAGAAATGATTTTAATGCTTCTTGTTTTAGGAGTTGTTAAAATGGTTTATTCGCTTTTGTCATCAGCAATGGGTGCTATTTGTGATAATAAAATGTTATTTAAGATTAATCTTTACTCTATCATCAGTATTCTTATATTAATTCCAGTTATTTATTATTATTCATCTACAATTACAATAACTATTATGTTTTTGATAGTTTTGTGGTTTATTAGATGTGTGATATGGTACAAACAGCTTTTATTGTATGAGAATTAGATATGAGATTATATTGTGGTTTTCGGCCTTACTGAAATCCATTCCTGGGAAGTTAGGTTGTATTTTAAGGAATATATTGTTGCCATATCAAAAAGGAATAAATGTTACTATTTGGGATCATGTGCAGATTGATAGCCCTTCAAAATTAATAATAGGAAATAATGTTTCGGTAAATAGGGGTTGTATTTTACATGCTGGTGGTGAAATAGAAATTGGAAATGATGTTTTGATTGGCCCTGGTGTTATTATATATTCTCAAAATCATTCTTATAGATACTTGAGTAAAAAGATAATTAACCAAGGATATAATACTAAAAAGGTGAATATTGATAGTAATGTTTGGATTGCAGCCAATGCAATTATTTTGCCTGGAGTTACTATCGGAGAAGGTTCTGTTGTGGCGGCAGGTAGTGTAGTTACAAAAGATGTGGAACCAAATACAATAGTTGGCGGTAATCCAGCAATATTTATTAAAATTAGAGGAAGTGATAAAATTTACTAGAGTTTTTTTATTTATATTTCTGACACTCTCTTTTTTCATTCATAATTATATCTTGACTTTTTGTCTTATGACATTGTTTTTGTCAGTAGAGATGTTATTTAATAGAGATGTTAATTCAAAAATAATTTCTTCATTTTTGTTTCTTTATTTTTTCATTCCATTCCTTAATATATCATCTTACAGAGGTAATGTTGAATTTAAAACAATAGTTCTTTATTCTATATCTAATATGTTCATTATTTTAGTTTTGATTTTTTTTTCAAAGAAGAAGGAAAGATTAAAAGAGATAAAGTATATTAGACCTAATGTGAATTTATATCTCTTTGCTGTGTTACATTTAATTATTTCATATTCATTTGTTGCATTCCTATACTTGAAGTATGGAAATATTTTAACTAATCAAGAACTTAGGTTTGTAATTAGTCCAAGTATTGGTTATATTATAAAATCAACTATTTATATTCCATTAATTTTCATATTATTAAAAACAAAGAAATCATACTTATATTATATTGTTTTTATTTTATTGCCATTATTTCCAGCATTTTTAATTGGAAGTAGAGGCTCTGTAATTATGATTGTTTTAGGTGTGTTAATTATCCTTTTTATTATGATGATTGAGAAAAGAATTTATTTAAATAAAATAAACA
>CAJQHO010000023.1 GCA_905478185.1 uncultured Flavobacteriales bacterium
CACTAAGATTTCTCTCTCCATCACAGGACATAATCCCACCACTATTTAAATAAACAGTTATCCCATTTTAGGAACCGATTGAATCTCCACAATCTTTTATATCTAACATAATATTTGAATTTTCTATAGGTTCTTCGAAGATATTAATTGTAATATCTTTAGAAGTTATAGTAGAAATTGATAAGATTTTTTTTTGTATCACAAAATAAAAAGTAACTAATAGTGAGCATATTAGAATTACTAATAAAACTTTATTTTTAAAGGAAAATTGCATATAAGATTAACGCCTTTCCAGAACGAAAAGTATATGTTTGTATAATATTTAGAGTAAAAATGAAACGGAAAATACCTTTATTATTGGCAGTGTTTATTTTTGGCCTATTTTGTCTAATGCTATCAGGCTTTATATTTCTTGAATTATGGGAATATGTAAATGGAAAATGGCATGTCTCTAATATTATGAATCATAATTTACAGAGTAGAGTAAATGTTCAAACAATGATTCAATTATTTGTATTATTCCCTTTCCTTTTTTTTCGGATTTTACGTAAACAAATCGATGAAAATAATTTTAAAAAAGAGCTAGTATTTAACTATACATATATACTATTATTTATCTTTTTACAAATCTCCTATATTTTCTCATATGCGCCATATGGGATTTTTACTTTTGCAATATTAGTATATATAGTAATATTTAAGTTCAGAAAAATCAAAGAGAAAATATTTACAATAGTTGATTAAGAATAGTAATCCAAAGAAATGTAGGTGGGGTCACAAGATAAATACTTAAAAATAGTCTTTAGAATATTTTTATTTTAACTTATATTTAATCCCTTTTGGATTGGAACCATACTTATTTTCTCCTTTCTTCCCATCAGCAAATAACATAAATAATGCATAAAGCGGTATTAATTGCCACCATCCACTATTACCTATATCATGACAACGCTTTGCTCCCTGCGCAAAGACAAACCAATAAACTGGTATAAGCAAAAGAAACATAATGCCTTGTGGAAGAAAAGCGGCAATAAAAGAGACAATAATAAGAGCTGCATACATAATTAATATACTCAACCCGTATTCAGATCTTCTAATTCTGCCCTCAAAAGAGAATACTGATTTAAAAAATAATTTTTTACCCGAGAATTCTATATCAACAAAATTATCTGATATTTTTTCATTACAATTTATACATCTTTCATTTGTAACAAATTGTTTATATCCACATTTACAATCTATTTTATTATCTAGACCTTTATATTCTCCATAGTCACTATTTGTAGTGTCAAATTTTTTCATCCAACAATAATACAAAAAATATTATGAAATATAAAAGAAAAAGTCGGGGTAGCAAGATTCGAACCTTTGACCCAAAAATTCTAAGAAAGAATTTTCTACAATCCTAAATGTTTTTTCACATCACCACCCATCAAATGTTCTGTTGGGTTTTCCAAACATTCCTTTACCCTCACTAAGAAACCAACGGATTCTTTTCCATCAATAATTCTATGGTCATAGGAAAGTGCCACATACATAATTGGTCTAATTTTTACCTCTCCATCTACCGCCATTGGTCGCTCTACAATATTATGCATTCCTAAAATTGCAGATTGTGGAGGATTAATAATAGGAGTAGAAAGCATAGAACCAAACACACCTCCATTTGTAATAGTAAAGGTACCACCTAACATTTCATTAATCGTAATCTTTCCATCTCTGGCTTTAATTGCCAAACGCTTAATATCAGATTCTACTTCTTGGAAATTCATCAATTCTGCATTTCTTACTACAGGAACCATCAATCCTTTTGGTGCACTTACCGCAATACCAATATCAGTATAGTTATGGTGGATTACTTCATTACCATCAATCATTGCGTTTACATCCTTAAACTCTTGCAAAGCAGTAGTAATTGCCTTAGTAAAGAAGGACATGAATCCTAAACCAACTCTATACTTTTCCATAAACTGTTCTTTGTATTGTTTTCTAATATCAAATATTGCAGTCATATCTACTTCATTAAAAGTAGTAAGCATTGCTGTTTCGTTTTTAACAGTAACCAATCTGCTCGCAATTTTTCTTCTGAGAGATGACATCTTCTTTCTGGATGTTCCTCTTGGTCCGTCTGTAGATGTCCCCTTTATTACTCCTAAGACATCACTCTTAGTTATTTTTCCTTTTTCTCCTGTTCCCTTCAACTGTTTTGCAGAAATATCAAGTTCGCTAATCATAGCAGATGCCAATGGAGTTGCTTTTGCTCCTACTAAATCTGCTTCAGATTTTACAGACGATTTTGGAGTTTCTGTAGTTTCTTCTTTAGTTGATTTTACTTTAGCCTCCCCTAATCCAGAAGTATCAATAATACATACTACATCTCCTACAGCAACAGTTTCTCCATCACCAACAACAATTTTAATAGTTCCACTTTCTTCAGCTGGTAATTCCAAAGTTGCTTTATCCGAATCTATTTCTGCAATAGATTGATCTTTTTCTACATAATCACCATCTTCTACTAGCCATTCTGCAATTTCTACTTCTGATATTGATTCTCCCGGACTTGGGACCCTCATTTCTAATAACATGTCTTATTTTTTAAAAACCTTATTAATTAATTCGTTTTGTTCTGCTGCTGAAGTTTTACTAGAACCGGTAGCAGTTGCTGCTGATGCTTCTCTTGCAATAACATCAATTCCAAGCGTTCTTAACTCAGATAAGATGAATGTCCAAGCACCCATATTTTCTGGCTCTTCTTGTACCCAAACTACCTCTTTAGCATTGTATTTTTCAACTAACTCTATTATACCTTGTTTATCTAAAGGAAACAATTGCTCTACCCTAACTAAAGCTACATTTTCTGCTGCTTCTTTCTCTCTTCTATCCAATAGCTCATAGTAGATTTTTCCACTACATAACACTAATCTATCTACTGATTTTGGAGTAATTGTATCATCAATAATTCCTTCAAACTTTCCATCAGCCAAATCCGTAATAGAAGAAACGCATTTAGGATGCCTCAATAAACTCTTAGGAGTAAATACAACCAATGGTTTTCTATATTCTCTCTTCAATTGCCTTCTCATTACATGATAAAAGTTTGCCGGGGTAGTGCAGTTTACAATTTGCATATTGTACTTAGCGCACATTTGCAAATAACGTTCCAACCTTGCAGAAGAATGTTCCGCACCTTGTCCTTCATATCCGTGAGGTAATAGCATTACCAATCCACTCATCACTTTCCATTTATCCTCTGCACAAGAAATGAACTGATCCAACATAATTTGCGCTCCATTAGAGAAATCTCCAAATTGAGCTTCCCAAATTGTTAAAGTATTGGGTCTGGTTATCGAATATCCATAATCAAAACCTAGCACTCCATATTCTGAAAGTAGAGAATTATAGGCTTCAAAATTAGCAGTTGTACTTATACTGTTTAAAGGACAAACTTCTTCTTCCGATTGTTCCACTTTAAGGATAGCATGCCTGTGTGAAAAAGTACCTCTTTCTACATCCTGTCCGCTTAATCTTATATCATGTCCTTCATCTAACAAAGAGGCATAAGCCAATAATTCCCCCATTGCCCAATCCAAAGAATCAGACTCTTCAACCATTTTCTTTCTATCAGCTAATAGCTTTCTAGTTTTCTTAAATAACTTATCTGCCTCTGGAATATCATACAAATGCTTGGCCAATTCCTTTAGCTTATCCTGACCAATATTAGTTGCATTAGAACCCTTAAATTCAGGGATAAAATTTCTTTTTACTTCACTCCATTCCTCTTTTAAGAAACGCGTGATTTTTGCCTTTTTAATTTCCTTTGCTTCATCAAATCTATCTTGTAATAAATCCTGGAAATCTTTTTCTAACTCTTTTGCAATTCCTGTTTCAACAACTCCTTCATTCATCAATTTCTCCTTATAAATCTCTCTAGGATTTTTATGTTTTGAAATTGCTTCATATAATTTTGGTTGTGTAAACCTTGGCTCATCTCCTTCATTATGCCCATATTTTCGGTAACACAACAAATCAATAAATACATCTTTTTGATATTTCTGTCTGTACTCAACTGCCAACTGCAAAGCATGAACAACTGCCTCTACATCATCTCCATTTACATGCAGCACTGGCGACAAAGTTACTTTTGCAACATCTGTACAATAGGTGCTCGACCTAGCATCCAAATAATTGGTAGTAAATCCAACTTGGTTATTCACTGCAATATGAATAGTCCCTCCTGTTTGATATCCATCTAACTGAGCCATCTGGATAACTTCATATACTACTCCTTGCCCTGCAAGTGCAGCATCACCATGTAATAAAATTGGCAAAATCTTCTTTACATCTCCACCATATTTACAATCTAATTTTGCTCTAGTAATTCCTTCAACAACAGGATCAACAGCCTCCAAGTGAGAAGGATTAGGAGTTAAGTTTAACTTAATATTATTTCCGTTACTGCATTTCTGCATAGAAGTAAATCCTAAATGATATTTTACATCTCCAGAAATATTATCATCTTCATATAATTTCCCCTCAAACTCTGAAAAAATTTCTTTGTAAGTCTTATTAAAAATATTAGCCAATACATTCAATCTTCCTCTATGCGACATACCCATCACAAACTCCTTCACTCCTAGCTCTGAGCTATGTTCAACTAAAGCATCCAATGCTGGAATCAAAGATTCTGCTCCTTCTAATGAAAATCTTTTTTGCCCTACAAATTTTTTGTGCAAGAAGTTTTCAAAAGCCACAGCTTGGTTTAATTTATGTAGAATATGTTTCTTTTGTTTTGCTTCAAACTTTGGCGTGTTCGAGTTTTTATGCAATCTGTTTTTGATCCAATCTATTTCTTTCGGATCACGAACATACATGTATTCCACACCTATAGACTGGCAATATACCTGATCAAGATGTTTAATAATTTCAGAGAGTTTTGAAGCTCCAATTCCAACTTGCTCTCCTGCTTGAAACTCAACTTCCAAATCAGAATCCTCTAGCCCAAAATTCTTATAGTCTAAAGTAGGTGAATATTGTCTTCTTTCTCTGACTGGGTTTGTTTGTGTAAATAAATGACCGCTTTTTCGGTAGGCGTCAATCAGGTTAAATACCTTAAATTCCTTCTGGAAAATTTGCGGAATATCTTCTTCAGAATATACTTCTTTTGCAAAGTCAAAGCCTTGAAAGAAACTTGACCACTCCTCACTAATACTTTTAGGGTCTTGAAGATAGTTCTGATACATTTCTTCAATCATTCCTGTATGTAGCGCTCCTAAAAAGGAAAATTTATCCATTATTTATTGCTAAATTGAGTATGCAAAACTATCTATTTTAATTAATAAATACTAGTTTTATAAGTTTGATTTTAAGAGAACTAAAATTACGAAATCCTATCCATTAATTTTTCAGAAAAAGCGATAAGTGGCTCTTTATTTGATGATCTAATTGCATCTAAATGCATCATTGCTCTCATTTGATATTCTTTCATCAAATCAATAATAAAGGATTGTATTTTTAAATCAATAAATATCTTTTTTACTGCATTCACTTTTTCAGTAGATGCATCTGAAATAGAAAAATATTTTTCAAGTTCATTTTTCTGCTTATCAGAAGCTGCTTCAAGTGCTTTTAGATACAGATAGGTTTTTTTATTAGACATAATATCTCCACCTACTTGCTTCCCAAATGTATCAGGATTACCAAATGCATCCAATAAATCATCTTTAAGCTGGAATGCAATTCCAATATTTCTACCAAATTCATAAAGATTTTCTTGTTCTTGAATAGATGCTCCTCCAGTAATTCCACCAAGCTGTAATGATGCTGCTAAAAGTACTGCAGTTTTATATTCTATCATTTTCATATATTCCGATATTTCAACATTGTTTTGGGTTTCAAAATCCATATCCCACTGTTGACCTTCACAAACCTCAGTAGCAGCTTTACTAAAAACATCTAAAACTTTTCTCAATTTTTCATCATCTACTTTGCTTAATAATTGATAAGCTTGAATCATCATTGTATCACCTGATAAAATAGCTACATTATCATTCCACTTTTCATGAACTGTTGCGTTCCCTCTTCTAAGTGGTGCTTTATCCATAATATCATCATGTAGTAAAGTAAAATTATGAAACACCTCAATTGCTAATGCTGGTGAAATTGCTTTGTCTAAATTTTCATCAAAAAGCTGATGAGCCATTAAAACTAAAATAGGGCGCATGCGCTTCCCTTGCAGGCCCATAATATATTCTATGGGGCTATAAAGTAACTCCGGAGATTGAGGATAAGATAATTTTTCTATCTCATTCTCAATTATTGCACCAAGATCAGCTAAATTTCTCACTATTTTTTTACCAAATTTACAAGATATTCTCCATAACCACTCTTGCGTAATGGCTCGGCTATTTCCAAAAGTTTAGCATCATCAATATACCCCATTCTATATGCCGCTTCTTCAATACATCCAATTTTTCTTCCTTGCCTTTCTTCAATTACTTGAACATATTGATTGGCTTGCATTAAAGATGCAAATGTACCTGTATCCAACCAAGTTGCACCTCTTCCTAATACTTGAACATCTAATTGTTTTCTTCTCAAATACTCTTTATTTACATCAGTAATTTCATATTCTCCTCTTGCTGATGGTTTTATATTTTTTGCTATCTCCACTACTGAATTATCATAATAATAAAGCCCTGGAACTGCATAGTTAGATTTTGGATTTTCTGGTTTTTCTTCTAAAGATAGCGCATGGAAATCTTTATCAAATTCAACTACACCATACCTTTCAGGATCATGAACATGATATCCAAAAACTATTCCGCCATTAACACCTCTACATTCTTGCAAAGTTTTTACTTTCATTTGGAAAATATTATCTCCCAATATCAAACAGACTTTATCATCTCCAATAAATTCTTCTCCCAAAACAAAAGCTTGAGCTAGCCCATTTGGAACTTCCTGTACTTTATACTCAAGTTTACAACCAATGCTACTCCCATCACCCAATAATTTTTTAAATAAAGGCAAATCATGTGGAGTTGATATGATTAAAATTTCATTTATCCCTGAATACATCAAAGTAGATAATGGATAATATATCATTGGTTTATCATAAATGGGCATCATTTGCTTGCTCATTGCCAATGTAAGTGGGTGTAATCTTGTCCCAGATCCTCCTGCTAAAATTATTCCTTTCATGATTATTTTTCTTTTCGTTTTACTTTAAGTTCATCTAACTCAACATCTTCTTCCTCATCAAATGTGTCTAATAATGGCTCTTGAAACGCCTCATAATTTATAATTTTTTCTAATGACAAAAGCAATGCCGGTAACAATAATAAATTTGATAGCATTGCTAACATTAATGTAATTGATACCAATAATCCTAATGCTATTGTTCCTCCAAAGTCAGAAGCAACAAATATAAAAAAACCAAAGAATAAAACAACTGATGTATAAAACATACTCACGCCCGTTTCATGTAATGCTGAAAAAACTGATTTTCTGATGTTCCAATTATTCATTAAAAGTTCCTGTCTGTATTTTGCCAAAAAATGGATAGTATCATCAACTGATATTCCAAATGCAATGGAAAATACAAGAATTGTTGATGGTTTTAATGCAATCCCAAAATATCCCATAATCGCTCCGGTAAGGAGTAAAGGAATTAAATTTGGGATAATTGAAACTACTACCATTCGAAATGAATTAAACATCCATGCCATAAAGATAGAGATAAGAATAATAACTAAAAGCAAGCTCAAAACTAAGTTCTTAATTAAAAATTTAGTCCCATTTAAAAAAACTATTGAAGTTCCAGTAATAGTCACATCATACTTTTCTGGGTCAAATATTTCATTAATTTTAGGAAGCAAACTGTCAAAAATACTGTCCATTTTAGAAGTAGAGATGTCTGCTACTCTTAAAGAAATTCTAGCCTCTTGTTTTAAAGAATCCATCAACATATTCCCAAACCCTAAACCTTCAGAGCTGTTTTTTAAATAACTTAAAATAACCCTTTGCTCTTGACTATTAGGCAAGGAGTAATAGGTTGAATCGCCATTATAAAATGCTTGTTTACCGTACTTTACAGCATCAATATATGATGAGGGTTTGGAGAATTCAGGATAAGTTTCTAAAACATCACTTAATTTCTCTATTTTTCTGAGATTATATGATTTTAATAAACCGTTTTTCTTCTTTGTATTGACTAAAACTTCTAATGGAAGAACGCCACCAAAGTTACTTTCTAAAAATTTTAAATCTTGATACAATGCTTGTTCTTTTGGCAAATCTTCAGTAATATTTCCTGTTGTTTTCAGTTGAATTATCCCAAAAAATCCTACAACAATCAATACAACAGTAATTACATAAATATGTTTTCTTTTATACTTTACTAGATATGCTAAATATTGAACTAAATTATTTATCCATTTCTTATCTAAATGATGAGTATGTCTCTTTTTTGGTGCAGATGAAAAACTAAAATAAATTGGGATAATAAAAAGAGATAACAGAAAAATAAATAAAATATTTAGTGATGCAATCACACCAAACTCTTGGAGAGTTTCACTATTTGTAAGAATAAAAGCTGCAAAACCAGAAGCAGTAGTTACATTGGTTAGTAAAGTTATATTCCCAATCTTTTGAATCATTTTACTTAAAGCGTCTTCCTTATTCTTGGATAATCTAAATTCACTATGAAACTTATTGATGAGGAAAATGCAATTCGGGATTCCAATTACGATTAAAACTGGCGGGACTAAGGCCATAAGAATAGAGATATCATATCCTATTAAGGCAATTGAACCAAAAGAAAAAATTACACCAATTATTACAACAATTATTGAAGAAATTGTTGCTTTAAATGACCTAAAAAATAAATATAAAATAAGAGCTGTAATTAATAAAGTAAACAAGATAAACATTGAGATTTCATTCTTTACTTTTACAGAATCAACTGTTCTGATATATGGTAGCCCAGAATAATGCGCTTTTACACCAAAATCAGTAGAATAATTATCTACTAAATCTTTAATTGAAAAAATTAGAATTTCTCTTTTTGAAGAGCGAATCATTTCTTCATCAAGTGTAATTAACAAAGTAGTTACTTTATTGTCTTCTGAATTTATTAATCCTTTAAAAAGGGGTTGAGATTGATAAATTGCTAAGACCTTTTGAAATTCTTCTTCCGTTTGTATATCCTCAGAAAACCACTTTTTAACAGTAAACTTCTTTTCATCAGCATCCTTTTGAAGAATAGGAAGGGTAGAAAATGAAATTATCTGTTCAATACCATTAATTTTTCTAATCGATTCGGAAACTTTATCCCACTTTTTAAGATGACTTAAAGTAGTAATCAAACTATCTTCAACAGCAATTACCAATACATTTTGCGAACCATACTTGTTGAGGAAATCATTATAATCAATACTTACCTGATGATCGTTAGGCAATAATTTTGCCATAGAATATGACAATTTTGCTTCCCTTCCCTTCTGTGCCATAAAAACAGTAAGAGCAGTAATCATAATAATAATTACAATTCTGTTTTTTAAAATAAAATTAGAAAGGAACTTCCACATAGAGCTTAAAATTTATGCTAAAATACTTGAATTTTAGCTTAAACAAGATGGTAACGCAAAAAAAATGGAAGCTAAAAGCTCCCATTAATTTATTATTTATTTTACTTATTAAACAGTCATTATATCAGCCTCTTTTTTAGCAAATATATAATCTATTTGTTTGGAGTAACTATTTGTCAAATCTTGAACACTAGTTTCTGCATCTCTAGCTAAATCCTCTGAAAGCCCATCTTTAGCTAGCTTCTTAATTTCATCATTTGCTTTTTGCCTGATGTTTCTAAGGCTAACTTTAGCATTCTCAATCTCTGCTTTAGCTTGTTTTACTAAATCCCTTCTTCTATCTTCAGTCAATGGCGGGACATTAATAATAACTTTCTCTCCATTATTAGAAGGATTAAATCCTAGATTTGCATCAACAATTGCTTGCTCAATTTCAGCAATTAAGGTTTTATCAAAAGGCTGTACTGAAATAGTTTGAGCATCTGGTGTTGACACATTTGCAGCTTGGGCAAGTGGAGTTTGAACTCCATAATAATCAACCTTTACAGTTCGTAACATCTGAGGATTAGCTTTTCCTGCTCTAATTTTCCCTAATATATTTTCTAAATGTGATAATGCTTCTTGCATTGCTTCTTTTGCAACATCTAAATGAAAATTAACTTCTTCTGTCATTTTATTTTTCTTTAAATTAAAAATTAACTAATGTCCCAACATTTTCGCCTTTACATACTTTAATCAAGTTGCCTTTTTCATTCATATTAAATACCTTAATTGGTAAATTATTTTCTTGACAAAGAGTAAAAGCAGTTAAATCCATTATATTTAGTTTCTTTTGGAAAACTTCATCAAAAGAAATAGTTTCATATTTAGTAGCTGTTGGGTCTTTTTCAGGGTCAGCTGTGTAAATTCCATCAACCCTAGTCCCTTTTAAAATTACATCAGCTTCAACTTCAATTGCTCTTAATGTTGCTGCTGTATCGGTAGTAAAATAAGGATTTCCTGTCCCGCCACCAAAAATGACAACTCTGCCTTTTTGTAAATGCCTCATTGCTTTTCTTCTTATATAAGGCTCTGCAACTTGCTCCATTCTTATAGCAGTAAGCAGTCTAGTCTGTACATTAATTGATTCTAAAGCTGATTGTAATGCCATGCCATTAATAATAGTAGCAAGCATTCCCATAAAATCACCTTGAACTCTATCAAATCCTGCACCTTCTGATTGGATCCCTCTGTAAATATTTCCTCCACCAATTACAATTGCTACCTCAATTCCATGCTCAATTATTTCATTAATTTCATTAGCATATTTGGTTAGCATTTTAGAGTCAATACCATACTCGCCATCTCCCATTAAGGATTCGCCACTTAGTTTTAATAAAATTCTTTTGTATTTCATAAAGCTTTTAAAAGTTTTTCAAAGATAGATAAATCAGTTAAAGTAAAAATTAAGATTCTCAGAATTTTTAAACATAAAAAAACCACCCTGAAAAGGGTGGTTTTAAGATTCTATATTTATAAAGATTATCCTAAAGATACTCTTTTGAATGCGCTGACAGCAACATCACCATAAGTAGCAATGTAATCAGCAACATTTTTCTTCTCATCTTTGATGAAGTCTTGATCTAATAAACACATTTCTTGATCCAAAGTTGTGTTATCAGAAACAAATCTATCCATTTTTCCAGGAACAATTCTATCCCAAATTTGTTCAGGTTTACCTTCAGATGCTAATTGAGCTTCTACCTCAGCCTTTGCTTTTGACATTACATCATCAGTTAATTGTACCATTGAAATATATTGAGGAACAATTTTTAATGTCTTCCCTAACCTTCCTAATTCAATATTATCTTTTTCAATAGCAGCAATTCTTGCTTCAGTTTCTGATGCAACAAATGTGGAATCAAAATCCTTGTAAGATAAAGTAGTTGCACCCATTGATGCTACTTGCATTGATAAATCCTTTGCTAATTCCTCAGCATTATCAACTTTATTGTTTAATCCAACTAAAACTGCAATTTTTGATCCGTGAGTATATGAACCTACAAAAGCAGCTTCAACTCTTTCAAATCCTGAAATTTCAATTTTTTCTCCAATTACACCTGTTTGCTCAGTTAATTTTTCAGCAACAGTCATTCCACCAAAGTCTGCAGCAAGAAAACTATCTTTATCAGAATGATTTAAAGCTACATCAACAAAATCAGAAGCCATAGCTTTAAATGAATCATTAATAGCAACAAAATCAGTTTCACAAGCCAATACAATTGCTATACCAGCAGTGTTATCAGTATTAATTTTAGTAATAGCGATACCTTCACTTGCATCTCTATCAGCACGCTTAGCAGCTACTTTTTGTCCTTTTTTTCTTAATACATTAATTGCTGCATCAAAATCTCCATTTGCTTCAACTAGTGCATTTTTACAATCCATCATTCCTGCCCCTGATTGCTTTCTTAATTTGGCTACATCAGCCGCTTTAATTGCTCCCATGTTTTATCTTTTTTAAATAAGGTTTATGAATTATTTCTCTTCAGTAATTTTCTTTGCTTTTTCTTTCTTCTCAACAGCTTTAGCTTCTTGATCAGCTCCTCTTTCTTCTAATCCTTCAGCAATTGCAGTTTTTACAATTGACATAATACATTGAATTGATTTTGAAGCATCATCATTAGAAGGAATAGGGAAACTTACCAAGTTAGGATTAGTATTAGTGTCATTCATAGCAAAAGAACGAATACCTAATTTATTAGCCTCAGCCAATGCGATATTCTCTTTGCCTGTATCAACAATAAATACCGCTTCTGGCATTCTTGTCATTTTTACAATACTCCCTAAGTTTAAATCTAGTTTTGCTCTTTGTCTGTCAATTTGTAATCTTTCTCTTTTTGATAATGAATCGAATGTTCCATTCTCTTTCATTTTATCAATAGTTTGCATTTTTTTAATTGACTTACGGATAGTAGCAAAGTTAGTTAATAAACCACCAGGCCATCTCTCAGTAATAAAAGGCATATTTAAAGCTGCAGCAGTTTCAGCAACAATACCTTTAGCTTGTTTTTTTGTAGCAACAAATAATATCTTTTTTCCTGATTTTGCAATTTGTTTCATTGCAGCAGTAGCATCTTCAAGCATTGCTACTGTTTTATTAAGATCAATAATATGAATCCCATTACGTTCCATAAACACATATGGTCCCATAGCTGGATTATACTTCTTTTTTAGGTGACCAAAATGTACACCTGCTTCTAATAATTCTTTGAAATTTGTTCTTGACATGTTTACTTTCTTTTTTTTCGTTAAGCAACTGCTAGGTAGAAGTTATTGACTTGTCCTAACAGTTTAGATGCTAAACATTTATTAATAAATTGATTGTTTCTATCTTTTAACCCACTGGAATTTCTTCCTTGCTTTTTTCTGACCAGGTTTTTTACGCTCAACAACTCTTGAGTCTCTTGTTAATAAACCATCAGACTTTAAAGCAGGTCTGTTTTCAGCATCTAACTCACATAAAGCTCTTGAGATAGCTAAACGAATTGCCTCAACTTGACCAGTGTTACCTCCACCATTTACATTAACTTTTACATCAAATTTTCCAACTAAATCAGAAATTTTAAATGGTTGTTCTAATTTAAACTGCATAGTATCAACTGGAAAATATTCTTTAAAATCTTTACCGTTTACAGTAATATTTCCTTTTCCTTTTGACATGTAGATTCTAGCAACAGAAGCTTTTCTTCTACCAATTGTGTGAATTGTCTCCATAATTATTTTAAGTCGTTTAAGTTAAGAGCTTTTGGTTTTTGAGCTTCTTGGTCGTGCTCTGCTCCTGCATAGATATAACAGTTTTTTAAGATAGCTGCTCCTAGTTTATTTCCAGGTAACATTCCTTTTACTGCATGTTTTACAACAGAAGTTTCATCTTTTGCAAGCATTTGTGCAGGAGAAATTCTCTTTTGCCCTCCAGGATAACCTGTGTGAGAAAAGATTCTTCTATCTTGCATTTTCTTACCTGTCATAACAATTTTACCCGCATTGATAACAATAACGTAATCACCACAATCAGCATGAGGAGTAAAGTTTGTTTTGTATTTTCCTCTTAAAACTTTAGCAATTTTTGATGCCATTCTTCCTAGAGTTTGTCCTTCAGCATCTACAACAAACCACACTTTGTTGGCTGTTTCTTTATTTGCTGATAATGTTTTGTAACTTAATGTATCCACTATATATATGTTTTTAGTCCTTTATAAAAGGGCTGCAAAATTACACTTTTTTCTATTTCTGCAAAATATTATTACCTATTATTGTTTATAACGTTTAACTCTTTTCCAATCTTAGTAAAAGCAGCTATGGCTTTATCCAGATTTTTACGACTGTGTGCTGCAGAAATCTGCACCCTAATTCTTGCTTTATCTTTCGGTACAACTGGGTAAAAGAAGCCAATCACATAAATCCCTTCTGCTAATAATTTATCTGACATTAATTGTGACAGTTTTGCATCATACAACATTACAGGAACAATTGCATGCACTCCTTCTTTTAAATCAAAACCAGCTTCAGTCATTTTTGCTCTAAAATAACTCGTATTTTCTTGCAGAGTATCTCTTAAGTCAGTATTATCCGAAAGCAAATCAATCACTTTAGTAGCTGCCCCTACAATAGATGGCGCTAATGAATTAGAGAATAAATACGGACGAGACCTTTGACGCAACATATCTACAATTTCCTTTTTACCTGAAGTAAAACCTCCCATTGCACCCCCTAAAGCCTTTCCTAAAGTAGAAGTAATAATATCCACCCTACCCATAACTCCACAATGTTCGTGTGTTCCTCTACCTGTTTTACCTACAAAACCTGTTGAATGAGAATCATCCACCATAACTAAAGCATCATATTTTTCTGCCAAATCACAAATTTTATCCAATTGTGCCAAATAACCATCCATAGAAAAAACACCATCAGTAACGATTATTCTATTTCTTTGATCTTGTGCTTTTATCAGTTGTGCTTCCAAATCCTCCATGTCATTATTCGCATAACGATAACGAGCTGCCTTGCACAAGCGCACCCCATCAATAATAGAGGCGTGATTTAAAGAGTCAGAAATAATAGCATCTTCCTTTCCAAACAAAGGCTCAAATACTCCACCATTTGCATCAAAAGCTGCTGCATATAGTATAGTATCCTCCATTCCTAAGAAATTAGAAATTTTTGCTTCTAGGTTTTTATGAATATCTTGCGTACCACAAATAAATCGCACAGATGACATTCCATAACCATGGGTATCCAAAGCATCTTTAGCAGCCTGTATTACATCAGGATGAGAAGATAAACCTAAATAATTGTTTGCACAGAAATTCAACACCTCTTCCCCTGTACTTACACGAATACTTGCCCCTTGAGGATTCGTAATTATTCTTTCTTTTTTGAACAAACCAGCATCTTCAATACTTGCTAATTCATCTTGTAATTGCTTCTGAAATTTTCCTAACATAGTTTTATTTTTTGGGAGAGCAAAAGTACACAAATAAAAAAAGGAGGCAAAAGCCTCCATTCTAAATATACTGTATAATATAAACTAAACTACTCCTTGATCCAGCATAGCATCTGCAACTTTTACAAATCCTGCAATGTTAGCTCCTTTTACATAATCAACATGATTACCATCAGTACCATATTCCACACATGAATCATGAATATCTTGCATAATTTGCTTCAGCTTAGTATCTACCTCTTCTCTAGTCCAGTTCATTCTCAAAGAATTTTGAGACATCTCCATACCTGAAGTAGCCACCCCACCAGCATTAGATGCTTTACCAGGAGCAAATAAGATTTTTGCATTTTGGAACACCTCAACTGCCTCAGGAGTTGTTGGCATATTAGCTCCCTCAGAAACTAACATACATCCATTATCTACTAATGTTTTTGCTTCTGCTTCATTCAATTCATTTTGTGTTGCACAAGGCAAAGCGATATCACAATTTACTGACCATGGTCTTCCTGCATGGAATTCACAACCAAATTGATCAGCATACTCCTTAATTCTTCCTCTTCTTACATTTTTAAGATCCATTACAAATGCTAATTTCTCTGCATCAATTCCGTTAGCATCATAAATAAACCCGGACGAATCAGAAAGCGCTACCACTTTAGCACCTAGTTCTGTTGCTTTTTGACAAGCGTATTGCGCTACATTTCCAGCTCCAGAAATTGCAACTGTTTTACCATTAAAAGAATCACCTTTTACAGCCAACATATTTTGTGCAAAATATACATTCCCGTATCCAGTAGCTTCTGGGCGAATTAAAGAACCACCCCAAGTCATTCCCTTACCAGTAAGTACACCCGTAAATTCGTTTCTTATTCTTTTATACTGACCAAACATAAAACCAATTTCTCTACCACCAACTCCAATATCCCCAGCAGGAACATCCGTATTAGGACCAATATGACGACATAATTCAGTCATAAAAGATTGACAAAATTTCATTACTTCATTATCCGATTTTCCTTTAGGATTAAAATCAGAACCCCCCTTACCACCACCCATAGGCAATGTTGTAAGTGAGTTTTTGAATACTTGCTCAAATCCTAAAAACTTAAGGATAGATAAGTTTACAGAT
The DNA here is from genome assembly GCA_905478185.1 of uncultured Flavobacteriales bacterium. Taxonomy (GTDB): domain Bacteria; phylum Bacteroidota; class Bacteroidia; order Flavobacteriales; family BACL11; genus UWMA-0277. Next base: position 16,202 of record CAJQHO010000023.1, read on the forward strand.
GGATGAAATCTTAATCCTCCTTTATAAGGACCAATTGCAGAATTAAATTCTACTCTATAACCTCTATTTACTTGAGTATTTCCTTTGTCATCCAACCAAGGAATTCTGAACATTAATACTCTTTCTGGTTCCACCATTCTTTCCAACAACATTTTGTTATTGTACTTTGGATTTTCTTCCATAAAAGGAATAATAGCCTCTGCTACCTCCTCTACTGCCTGTAAGAATTCAGTTTCACCAGCATTTTTAGCGGCTACTTCACTCATAAAGTCATGGATTTTTTGTCCCATTTTAAATTTCGTTTTAGTTTTTTTGAGTTAAAAATTTTGGCAAATGTATAGTATTTTTCTAAAGAGCAAAAAGTTTTATATATTCTTCTTATAAATTTTACCTGGCAAAGATAATATTAATCCTTTAAATTCAGCTTGTAAAAGCTCATTAGCAACTTTAGAAAAACCCCAACTTAAACCTTCAACTATTACATCAATATGCATTTCATTATCTGATAACAAATCAATTATTTTTTGTTCGCTTTTTGATAATTCCAAAAACATGCTTTGTTGCATTGCTTTTTCTTTGATATCCCAATTCAATCCCTTTATAATATCAGTTGCTGATTCCAACAAAATAGCTTGTTGGGATTAATTAAGTAATTACATCCTTTCGCATTCTTTTCACTTGGATTTCCAGGAACTGCAAAAACCTCTCTATTATAAGAATTAGCAATATCAGCAGTAATAAGTGAGCCTCCTTTGGCTGCACTTTCAACAACTATAGTTGCGTCCGAAAGTCCTGCCACAATTCTATTTCTTGATGCAAAATTTTGCGGCAAAGGTGTGGTGTTACTCAAATAATCAGAAAGCAAACAGCCATTGGCCGTAATTGTTTGAGCAAGATTAGCATGTGCTGCAGGATAAACCCTATCCAAACCATGCGCAAAAACAGCTATCGTTTTTAATCCGTATTTTAAAGCAGCCTTGTGTGCAGCCCCATCAATACCATGTGCCAACCCGCTAACAATAACAGGATTGTAAGGGGCTAAATCTTTTACTAATTTATCTGTAAACGATTTTCCAAAAGGAGTTGCTTTCTTGTCCCTACTATACTAATAAATTTATCTTTTCCCCAATCAATATTTCCTTTATAAAACAAATTAAGTGGCGCATCCTCACATCGCTTCAAACGCATTGGATAATTTATATCTGCATAAAAAAGATGATTTATTCCTTCTTGCTCTATCCATTTTAACTCTTGCTCTGCTCTTGTTAAAGCATCAGTCGATAAAATTGAGTTTATCAAGTATTTTCCAATACCATCAATTTTTTCTAGTTCTTTCTTTTTTGCACAAAATACAGCTTTTGCTGTACCAAATTAAATTAAAAGTTTTTTAGCAATGATATCACCAACACAATCAATTAAAGTTAAACCTATTTGATATTTTATTTCATCATCAACTCTCATTCAATTTTTTATCTTTGTAAAAATATCAGTAAAAATATGAGAAAAATCTATACTATTATTGTGCTATCATTATTAATTTTTGAAGCAAACGCACAAACAATTAGCGGAACAATAAAGGATGCTAATACAAATGAAAGATTAATTGGTGTCAATATTATCCTAAATAATGGAAGTGGTACTGCTACCGATTTTGATGGGAATTATCAAATATTAGGGAAAGTAGGAGAGCAACAAATTACTTTTAAATATATTGGATATGAAGAGGTATTAAAAACTATATCCTTAAATAAAAATGAAATAACAACTCTAGATATTGTTTTAGTTCCTTCATCAGAACAATTAAGTACAGTTGTTGTTTCTGCTGGTAGATTTGAACAGAAAATTGAGGAAATTACAGTATCAATGGAGGTAATAAAACCTAGCTTAATTGAAAATAAAAACACTACTGATATCCAAACTGTAATGGATCAAATTCCAGGAGTAAATATTACTGACGGACAAGCGAATATTAGAGGAGGAAGTGGTTGGAGTTTTGGAGCTGGAACTCGTGTATTAGTAATGGTTGATGATATGCCTTTGATTTCAGGAGATGCTGGGCAAGTGCAATGGAAACTCATAGCAACTGAAAATATCAATCAAGTAGAGGTTATTAAAGGAGCATCATCTGCACTTTACGGATCATCTGCACTTAATGGAGTGATAAATATAAGAACAGCATTCCCTAGCCAAAAAGACATTGATAAAAACAAACTTCCTGGCTATACAAAGGTAAATATGCATTTTGGTTTAATTGATATTCCAAAAAGAGAAATCTTACATTGGAATGGGATTCCTTCTAACCAAGGAGGAAAACTTGTACATAAAAGAAGAGCATTCAAAGGGATTGAATTCCTACATTCTATGAAATTAGATAATTTAGATTTATCATTAGGGGGAAATGTCATTTCAGATGACGGGTTTAGAAAAGGGGAAATAACTGATCGTAAGAGGTTTAATATTAACTCTACTTATAAAAGTAAAAAAATTGAAGGACTTTCATATGGATTAAATGGTAATTTCTTATTTCAGACAGCAGGATCTGCAATAATATGGGATGGCTACGATAGAGCATATATCCCTCTTAATGATGAAATAACAACTACTTCAGGAGACACATATAATATTGATCCTTTTATAACATATATAAATGGGAATAATAGGCATTCACTAAGAACCAGATATCTAAATGTCATAAATGATAATAGCACCAAAGGAAAAGACAATAACCAAGATAATGAATCAGAGTCATATTATGCAGATTATCAATGGCAGAAAAACCTTGAAAAATATAATCTGAGAATTACAATGGGATCATCTAATGAAATAGTCTATGCTCGTTCTGATTTATTTAGTGGCTATAATACTAGAAAAAACAATTCATTATACACTCAACTTGACAAAAAAATTGGTAGAATTAATCTGTCTTTTGGAGCAAGACATGAAAGATTTGAAATTAGTTCAGAGAAGGAGCATATTATAAATGGAGACACAATAAACAGCTTTGTAGCTGGCAAACCTGTATTTAGAACTGGGATAAACTATCAAGTTGCAAAAGCTACATATATCAGATCTTCTTGGGGCCAAGGGTTTCGTTTTCCGTCAATGGCAGAGCTATTTATTAGTGCAAATCAAGCGGGAATTGAAATATACCCTAATCCTTCACTTAAACCTGAAGGAGGATGGAGTGCTGAACTAGGAATTAAACAAGGGATAAAATTTGGAAATTGGCTAGGTTACCTAGATGCTGCTGCATTTATAATGCGATATGATGATATGATGGAGTTTTCATTTGGAGGATGGGCTCCAGCTGAATTTGATGAAGAGAACAATACAACAAACTTCTTTGGATTAGGATTCAAATCAATTAATGTTGGTAAAACTCAAATATATGGAAGCGAAATCACATTAACCGGGCAAGGAAAAATCAACAAAGACATTAACATTAACTTGCTAGCTGGATATACATACATGAACCCAATAACTCTTGAGCCCAATACAGTATATGCAAATGATGCCCAAGGAGGCGATGTAACTTATACAAGTAGTAGTTCTGACCCTTCAATTCTTAAATATCGTTACAGTCATATTGCAAAAACAGATCTTGAAATTGTATATAAAGATTTTTCTTTTGGTGGAAGCTTCAGATATAATGACTTTATGCAAAATATTGATTCAATATTTGTCACAACTCTTGTAAATAATATTTTAATTCCAGGTATTAACGAGGCAAGAGAAGAGCATAAAAATGGGGACTTTGTTGTTGACATGCGAATAGGGTACCAGTTCAATAAAATGATCAGGTTTGGGTTGGTTGTGAATAATCTATTTAACAGAGAATATATGACAAGACCTGCAACCATGATGCCTCCAAGAACATTTGCATTTCAATTTAGTGTAAAAATATAATGAAAGTAATTGGTGTTATTCCTGCTCGATATGCGTCCAATCGTTTCCCGGGCAAACCCTTAGCTGATATTTTAGGTAAAAGTATGATACAAAGAGTGTATGAACAATGTAAAAAATGCACTTTACTATCTGATGTTATAGTTGCGACTGATGATGCTAAAATACTAAATCATGTAATTGAATTTGGGGGGAGGGCAATGATAACTTCAAAAGATCATCAATCCGGAACAGACAGGTGCAATGAAGTGGCCCAGCAATTAAATAAAAATTATGATGTAATTGTAAATATCCAAGGAGATGAGCCTTACATCAACGCTAAACAAATTGAAGAAATCATAGCTCTTTTTGATGATGAAAAAACTCAAATAGGAACGCTTGCAAAACAAATTTCTGACATCAATTTAGTAGCTGACGGAAACAGTCCGAAAGCTTTATTTGACAGCAATAATTATGCTTTAAATTTTTGCAGGGTAATATCAAATATCTCAACTGAATGCACTTATTATAAACACATTGGAATTTATGCTTTTAGGATAGATACACTGAAAGATATTTGTAAGCTACCACAAAGCAAAAACGAAATTAGAGAAAGATTAGAACAACTAAGATGGCTTGATAATGGCTATAAAATTAAAGTTGGAATTACTACTTTTGAAGCCATCTCAGTTGATACTCCTGAGGATATTGAAAAAATTAAGCAACAAATAAGATAAATTTCTTAATTTCGCACTATGAATAAATCAGTAGCCCATTATATTTCAGAACTACTTTTTTTACACGATTGTGTAATTGTACCAGATTTTGGTGGTTTTGTTGGGAACAGACAATCAGCTAAACTAAATAAAACTACTGGGGCCTTAACGCCTCCATCAAAACAGATTTTATTTAATACCAACTTAAAAACAAATGATGGCTTACTAATCTCTCATATCACAAATCAAGAAGGGATTGCACAAGATATTGCAAAACAGAATGTAACACTATTTTCTGATGAAAGCAATGTAAAATTAAACACTTCCAAAGTATTAAGAATTGAAAAAATTGGACTTTTTACAGTTGGGAGAGAGGGGAATATCATCTTTTTACAAGACAGCTCAACTAATTATAGTTTGGATGCTTTTGGGATGAAGCCAACTTACAATAAGTCAGTTGAAAGAAAAACTGAAACTGAAAAGCAAGTTGAAGTAACAGTTGAAGGCATAAGAACTAAAAGTAGAAATCCTCAGGCTTTGTTTAGAGCTGCAGCAGTAATTATTCCTTTGGTTGCTTTGTCTTATTTAAGTATTTCTCAACAAGAAAGCATCAACAATGTTTACACTCAAATGGCGACTTTAAATCCATTTGCAACTAATGAAACAGTAGAAGAAGTTATTGAAATAACCGCTGAAAAAATAGTTGAAATAGAAGTTGATCCAGAGATTTTAGAGATTCCTTCAATTGATGAAGTTGAGACTCCAATTATTACAAAAGAACATACTTATTACATAATTGCAGGAGCTTTTGCTGAGCAAAAAAATGCAAATAAAATGCTTGCTAAATTGAGCAGATGGAATTTCAATGCAGAGATTGTTACTGGAGGAAGCCTACTTAGAGTAAGCTATGAATCTTACGATAATAGAGAAGATGCTGTTTTAGCACTTAACAAAATCAAGCAAGAAAATTCATCTGCTTGGTTGCTTACAAAATAAACGTATGAAAGCAAAAACACCCAGCGAGTCACTTTCAATTACAACTGAAATTGTATTGCCAAATGACACTAATAATTTGAACAACCTAATGGGGGGTAGATTATTGCATTGGATGGATATTGCAACTGCAATTGCAGCACATAGGCACTGTGGAAGGATAGTTGTAACAGCATCTGTAAATAATGTCTCTTTTGCAAAAGCAATTCCAGCAGGAAGCATAGTGACTTTGGAAGCTAAAGTATCTCGAGCTTTCACCTCATCAATGGAGGTAATTGTTGATGTATGGATGGAGAACAATCAACACAAAGGAAAAGTAAAATGTAATGAAGCGATTTACACTTTTGTAGCGGTGGATCAACTAGGGAACCCTATTGATGTGCCACAATTAACGCCTGAATCGGAGGAAGAAAAAAGTCGTTTTGAGGGAGCGTTGAGAAGAAGGCAACTTTCTTTAATATTATCTGGAAGAATGAAACCTAGTGAAGCAACAGAACTTAAAGCTTTATTCACTTAAAAACTGATTTTCATCAATTTCTTGCATGCATTTAAAGTGTCCTTTTGGGCATTTATCATACCCAATCTTACTACAAGGTCGGCAACTTAAATCTTGCACTTCTATCATTTTAGAGTTTTTATCAGAAAGATAAGGATACATTCCAAACTCAGGAATCGTATTTCCCCAAACAGAATAAATTTTCTTTTTGAAAGCAGCTGCAATATGCATCATTCCAGTATCATGGCTGATTACATATGCTGAGTTTTTAATCAAAAAAGCAGACTGTAAAAGTGAATGGTCACCGCAGGTATTTATTGCGCCAGATGCTTTTGAAATTTCATCACCTGCTGATTTATCATCTGGTCCGCCAATGAGTAAAACAGCTTTATTTAACTTTTTGCAAATAGAAATAATCTTGGCAGTTGGCAGGATTTTAGTAGCATGTTGCCCTCCAATTACAAAAGCAATATAATCCTTTGGGTATTCTGCAAAATCAAGTTTATCAGCATCAGATAAAAAGAAATCTAGGCCTTTATTATCATTAGTAATTCCTAAAAATTTTATCGTATCCAAATACCTATCTACAATATGAACATCTGGTAAAATATTGGTTTTAAAGTTAGTTAAAAGGAATTTCTCCCAATTCAATTTATTAAAACTTTTAGCACTAACACCCAGTTTTAATTTCAAGATTTGAGTTCTTAAATTAGAATGTAAATCAATTACATTATCGTAATTTTCCTTTTTTAAATCAGAAATGACTTCATTAATTGATTTATCAATCTGAAAGACTGAATCAACATAAGGATTGTTTTTAAAAAGCGAAACGTAAGGGGCTTTAGTAAGAAAATGCACCTCAGTATTTAATTGAGTTTTAAGCATTCTTACTACAGGTGTTGTTAGTACAATATCACCAATTGAAGAAAAACGTACAACTAATATTTTAAGAGTTTTGGACACAGGCGTAAAATTATATAAAAAAACCTAATTTCGCACCCATGAAATTTATAGATACTCACAGCCATTTATACAGCAGTCAATTTAATGATGACAGAACACAAGTTGTTATTAATGCTATTGCTAATGGCGTGAGCACAATTCTACTTCCAAATATTTCTAGCAAATACACAAAAGGAATGTTGGTCTTATGTGCTGAATTTCCTAATAACTGCTACCCTATGATGGGCTTACATCCATGTGATGTGTCAGAAGAAAATTTCAAGCATGAAATTGCACATGTTGAGAAAGAACTAGAAACAGGAAAATACACTGCAGTTGGAGAAATTGGTTTAGACTTACATTGGGATAAAAGCACTTTAGAAATTCAGAAAAAGGCCTTTATTCACCAAGTTAAATTAGCCAAAAAATATAAACTTCCCATAGCAATACATGTAAGAGAATCTTTTGCTGAGGCAATTGAGCTCATTGAAAAACTAAATGATGAAAATTTAAGAGGTGTTTTTCATTGCTTTACTGGAAATATTGAAGATGCTCAAAGAGTAATCAACTTAGGAGGTTTTTTTTTAGGAATTGGTGGAGTACTTACTTTTAAAAACTCTGGATTAGACAAAACGATTTCTGAAGTTGATTTACAACATTTAATTTTAGAAACAGATGCGCCTTACCTTGCGCCAACTCCTTTCAGAGGGAAAAGGAACGAAAGCAAATACATTGTGAATATTGCTGAAAAATTAGCAGAAGTGCATCAAATTAGCATTGAAAAAGTGGCTGAAATCACGACTGAAAATGCAAAAAAATTATTCGAATTATGATAAATAAAAGAATATTACTCATTTATACCGGTGGGACTATCGGAATGATAAAAGACAAAGTAAAAAACACTTTAGTTCCCTTTAATTTTAATGGATTACTTAAAGCAATTCCTGAGCTAAAAAGTGAGGAAGTGGATTTGGAGAATATCAGCATTTCCAACCCTATAGATTCTAGTAATATGAATACTGATGTTTGGGTAGAAATTGCAACACTTATTGAAGATAATTATACTAAATATGATGGTTTTGTAATTCTACACGGCTCAGATACTATGGCCTATACGGCATCAGCATTGAGTTTTATGTTAGAGGGTTTGAATAAAGCCGTAATCCTTACAGGCTCGCAAATTCCTATTGGAGTTAGAAGAAGTGATGCCAAGGAAAACTTAATAACTGCTGTTGAAATTGCAACTAGCGGAAAAGTACATGAAGTCTGTATTTATTTTGAAGATCAACTTTACAAAGGGACCCGAACAGTAAAAGTTAATACGGAACATTTTGAGGCATTTGAATCTCCAAATTATCCAATATTAGCAGAAGCAGGAGTAAAAATAAAATACAAAAAAACACTACAAAAAAAGGAGGATAAGAAACTTGTAGTTCATAAATCATTATCCAATGATGTGGCAATTTTAAAGTTTTTTCCAGGGATTACAATTGAAACTATTAAGGCAGTAATTGGTAGCGCGAAAGGAATTGTAATAGAAAGTTTTGGAGCAGGAAATGCTCCTACCTCAACTGAGTTAAGTGCTTTGCTTAATACTGCAAATAAAGAAGGGAAAATTATGTTGAATATTACTCAATGCTTGCATGGAAGTGCAGTTGATGGACAATACGAAACAAGCGAACCTTTCGGGGGGGCAGGTGTTATTTCTGGGAAAGATATGACAACTGAGGCAGCTATTATAAAGCTGATGTTTTTATTAGGACAAGGGCTGAGTAATGCAGAAATAAAAGAGGCATTACAAAAAAATATAAGTGGCGAGATTACCGTCTAATTTTTTAGATTTGCCAAAAATTTGGTGAGGTGGCCGAGTGGCTTAAGGCGCACGCTTGGAAAGCGTGTAAACGGGAAACTGTTTCGGGGGTTCGAATCCCTTCCTCACCGCAACTATTTTAATATTTATATATAGTAAGACTATATCTTAGATACTATGGCAGGACAATTGGCAGGACAGAATTTTACTTTAAACTACTTAAATAGTTAATAAGTATTTTAACTAACTCGCTAAATTTTTAGTCTTTTTTTACAATTAGAGTTTGGAAAGTTATCCTTAATTAATCCTCTTCCTCAGCTTCAGTATCTACAAAGTTAATGTTAATGCTAATAGGCTCCATCTCTTCCACCTCTTCATAAGCTTTTACCTTTCCAATTGAATAAGGAAGTAGTTTAGAGATGGCATTAATATACTCTGTAGGACTGTCTATCTTATCTAGCATCTCCATTATCTTGTTTCCGTCAATTGCTTGGCTTATATGCTCTCTTATGAGCTTAGTAGTAGCGCTTACTGAACCTTTAGGTCTTCCTATAGGGTTTCCGCTTGTTCCTTTCTTAAATGGCATATTATATTGTTTAGTATATAATAGAAAGTATGCTCTTTTGTTTTAGTTTATTCTATTGACAATTGTCACTAAAGATGCAGTTTTGAGGTATCATAAACCAAATAGAGGTTCCTTGAGAAGAAGTTAGAAACCCTTCGCCATTATTATTATGACTTTCCCATAAAGTTCCATCATCTACACTAATACAGGTAAGTGCTATGCAATTTTGGATATATATTTGAGGTCCACCATAATATGTTACACCCGTCATATTCGAATTGTTTCCATTTCTCATATCTAATTTAACTAAGCTTGGTATTTCACGCAAGATTAATTCTTTTAAGTTTTCGCAAGAGCTAAGCTTTAAATCAGATATATTACAGTCACGTATATGTAGACACTCTAACTCTATTTTATTCTCTATATTTAAATCTAAGTTAGTTATTGAGGTTACATCAATATGTTTTAACGAGTTAACATTTTCTAAATTAAGACTTATACAATTTCTAAGACGCAATTTTTTTAATAATATATTATTACTAATATCTAGATTAAAATCTACTGAATTTATTAATGCTAAATGGCTAATTAAAGGGTTGTTACTAAGATCTAAATCTGTAAAATTAGAAGAGCCACTTAAATGAGACAGAAGTGGATTATTACTAAGATCTAATGATGTAAGGGTTGAGTTGCCAATACTCAAAGTCCTTAATTTTGTATTTTGGGTTAAATCTAATGAATTCACTTTATGATATATATATACATCTTCTGCACTATATATCCATAAATTTGTAGTATCTGATAATAATAATGTCTCCAAATTAATAAAATATTCTATACCTGTTAAATCAGCAATCTCATAATCAGAAGAACTGCCATTCGTATTTGATAAATCAACTAAGTTAAGGTGTTTTATATCAATAATATTTTTTGTGTTAACGTAATTATCTAACACATCATCATATCCTAAAGCAATCAAACATCTTTCAAATGCATTATCAGGGATATAGGTGCATTCCTGTAAAAATTCTGTAGTAAAGACATAATTAGCGTGTAGATTAGGGTCATTTGTTTCAGCTTTTATTCTTAGTTCTGTGTCTGTGTAGGAAGTGACTTCTCCAATTAATAAAGTGTATTCTATAGAGTTAACATAAAATCTTAATTTAATCAAGTCACCATCAATAATCCAAGTTCCCATTAAGCTATCTTCTTTGCACACTTCTAAATAATAGAAATCTCCTTCTTCAGTTAGAAGCATTCCATTTTCTTCAGAAATATCCCACCATTTCTTCCCAATGATAGTATCTTCCATTGTTTGCGGCGTTACCCCCGACTTACTACAAGAAGTTAATAGTAAAATAGGGCAAAGTAATATAAGTAGTAGTTTTTTCATTGTTAATCTATTGTTTTATTCACAAGATAAGTTTGTGTTAAGTGACTTAACATAATAACTAACTAAATTATCCTCTGATATTTTCATTAATCCATTTTCTAATAACTCAAATTCTATTTCAAAATAATCTACATTAGACTCTAAAATTATAGTAAATGGCCAAGCGTGATTATGTTGAGTGGTTGTTATGTAAAATTCTTCTCCTAAATTGTCATAGTTTTTTCCAAATTTATATTCGTTACAAGTAGTAGAGTTTTTTTCAATTAAAAAATAATTAGAATTGTAAAAACCTATTTGGTCAAGCAACAAAATTGTATCTCCACTATCAAAATTCCATACTGTTTCCTTATGGTACTCTAAAAAATTTCCATTTGAGGTATCTCCTATTTGAGGCGTTTTTTCATTATTTTCTTTCTCACAAGAAAACAAGATAATTGATACTGCTAATAATGTGTAAAGTAGTTTTTTCATCTTAGTTTATTGTTAATCTATTGTTTTAAAGTCCAAATTAAAATGCATAACCTACAGAGAAATTAAGGTTTGGTAAATATAAGGTATTTCCGTTATTAACTCCCGATAATGCTGTAGCAATGACACCCGCATTTAAATCATATACAAAAGAATTAACTATCCATTGATTTCCAAATAATAAACCTGCACCATTATTTATTTCTTTGTAGGCATTGTCTTTGTTAGAGAAATATCTTCTGATTATATTAGGAGCAATATAAAACCCTCTATTTGCTTTCTTCCAACCTAAGTATACTCTGAAATCAGATGTAAAATAAAATGTATTTAAAGAGGTGTTAGTGAAAGTGTGATAAACTAATGAACCTACTCCTATTCTGCAACTTGTACGATTAGATATTCTCTTTTCAAATGACAAATTAACCTCACCCCACAAGTAAGGCAATATGCTTGTTTTAATAATATTATCCTTTTTCTCTAATGTTGGTCTTTGTTTAATTCTTTCTTTTTTAAATGAGAAGTCTGATTCTGTCCAATTTTCCTTATTTGATTTTATAGTGTCATTCTGTGCAAAAGCCCAAATAGGAAGAAGTAATATAATTAGTATCTTTTTACTCATCATTAGTTTTTAATTTAGCACCTTTAGAGATAATAGTAACATTTGCCTTATTTGTAAATAGACCGCTTCTAGTATTAATATTATATTTTGGATATACAAATAAATCTATACTAGGATTTTCTTCTATTAACTTTTTGTTTGCGTTTCTTAATGCTGCATTTGAACTAGTTTTATGCCAAACAAGATTATTTACTGCACCTCCAACAGCAATACCTCCCAACAAATTTAAAGCGCCTAAAGGAGGTGTTAAAATTGGTAACATAGCTGAATAAACAAGGAATGTTAATACTCTTAGAGCATTAGACTGACTATAACCTAAGTTAGACCCTAAGGAATTAGTAATCACTCCGTCTTTGTGGATTTCTCCACTTCCTATACCAAAGAAAGAATGTCCACTTGCTGACACGCTATTTAATTCAACTAATTCATATTTCTCATTTAATTCTCCTGCATAACCTTGTTCTCCTTGTGTAATTAAAAGGGTTTTGCTACAACTGCTTAACAATAGTGCAGCTGTGATTACTAATAATATTCTTTTCACAATTATATTTTTTTAAGTTAGGCTCAAATCTAATAATTATTTCTTTACTATCCCCCAATTTGTCTTAGTATCACAGATAAACTTAGAGACATACATACTTGCACTCTTTTCGTAAGGCAAATGCTTAACATGGTCTCCTATAAGGCTCTTAGACCTTAAATGATAGTTTATATCCCCTACAATGTCTCCCTTTAATAAGAGGTGGTTATGAGTGTTATAGTCATAGTTAGTGAACTCTGTAACCCAAAACATATTAAAAGGTTTGTCTAAGGTCTTAAGATACTCTTCTAAGCCTGTCATTACCTTGCGATTTTGCTCAGTTTTAACATCATATCTATAGGTGATTGTAGAGAAAGTATCCCACTTAGTTTCTGCTAACCAATTAGCATAATTCATTACTGTTTGTCTTTGTTGTTGTGTGTACATAATTTATTGATTTTTAGTTAGTTATAATTATTTAATTTACTGATTAGATATAGTAAGTATTAAAGGGTGAAACACCCAACACTTAATACTATTTATGTCCTTCTACTCGTTCTCTAATTCATTGAACTTAGCGAGTGCTTTTTCCCAATCGCATATTGTCCAAGCAGTCTTTCCAAAGTCTTTATCTTTTGGGAAAACTTCTCTTTCTTCATATTTTTTACCGTTTAACTCCATAGGCGCTAAAACCTTTAACTTAAACAGTTCAAAACATCTCATATTTGCTACCCCCCTTTGTTCATACAGGGAATATCTCTTACCTTTTAGTACTTGAGTATAGGTGTAGTTATTTTTATTGATAATTTTATCTAAGGGTATCATTGCTTATATTTTAAAGTTTCCATCACTTCTTTATAATCATAGCGTATTGTTCTACCTATTTGACTAAAAGGTATCTTTCCTTGCTTTCGGTATTTGTGTAGGGTTACCTTTGTAATGTTTAGTCGTTTAGACAATTCTTTTTCGGTAATGATGTTGTACTCCAAATTAGGTTGAGTGCAGGTGGCTTTGTAGATTGCATCTTCAATTAATTGTTTTAATTCTTCTTTGCTGATTGTGATGTTTGTTTTTTCCATTTGTCTATTTTTTAATTGGTTTGTCTTATATATAATAGAAATGGACTATATTCATTTGGGTTATTTTTACTTTATTTTATCAAATGTGATATAAAGCACTGATATACAGTAAGTAATGAATGTTAAATGCTAATTAGATATTTTGCTATCTTTGGAAAAACTAAAACACACAATTATGAAAAATATTTCTTTACTAGTAATCCTATCAATTATCATTATTTCTTGTTCAAGCCCTCTAGATAAAGCATATAAACAAGACACCTTAGAAGAAGATATAGTGGTACTCAAAAAATCGATTTCTGAAGAAGAGCTCAAAACATTAACAGGCTATATAGCTCTAAAATCCTTCTCAGGTGATGATATGCTTGGCAAAACTTATAATGACTTACTTGAAGAAGCAAAAAAACTTCAAGAAGAACTAAGATTACAAGAAGAGGAGCAAAAAATACTAGCTGAAAAAGCAAAAATAGAAGAAGCAGAAAAAATTAAACGATTAGGAGATGCTTTAACTGTTTCTTTTTTTGATAAAGGATTTTCAGAATATAAGTATCAAAAATATATTACCTATAAATTTGTTTTTGAAAATAAAACAGAAAAAACAATGAAGGCATTTACGGGTGAGATTAAAATAACTGATTTATTTGATAAAGAGATTAAAAGTTTTAGTCTTACTTATGATGATGGGGTTCCTGCAAATAGCACTAAAAATTGGGATGCTCAAACTGACTATAATCAATTCATAGATGAAGATGTTTTACTAAAGAATAAAGATATGGAGGACTTAAAAATAAGATGGATACCTGAAAAGATAATATTTTCAGATAATACTACACTTGAATAATATTTTTAACTAGCCTTCTTTTTATAATTCATAGTTATAATCTTCTCTGTTGAGGTTAAAGCTATATTTATTGCAATCATACTTTCTTCTGCAGTATGTTGAACATAGTTTAAAAAATCACTTTCTTTAATATGCCCTGTGGCTTTCATTATATGAGTAATTGGTATTCCCCTTTTATATAAATTAGTGGCAAATGACCTTCTTCCTGTGTGAGATGCTATGAATTTATATTTTGGCTTAGTTATAAGTATCGGCAATCCTTTTTTATACCCATCAACTGTAAAATCCTCAATAAGTCCTGCAAGCTGACCTAATTCTTTTAAGTACAAATTATAGTTCTGTGATGATATTTTTGGAAATTGATAATTATACTTTTTAAATAAAAATACTGCATCTTTTCTGAGTATTGTTACAATCTCTTTATCTACTTTTTTTGAATAATATCTTAGAATTATTGTTCCATCTCTTAACGTTTCAATATTTTGTTTATTAACACTTAAATAATCAGAAAATCTTACTCCTGTTAAGCAAGAAAAGATAAAGATATCTCTAACTCTCTCAAGCTTTTTTTTGTGAGTTAAATTTATTCTATAAAGCAGCTCTACCTCATTGTCATTCAAATATAACTTCTTAGTTTTTGTTCTTATAATTACGAACTTCTTATAATCCATATACTTATTAACTCCTACTTTAGTCGCATCATTAATAATTGCCTTAATATCTGTAATTCTTCTTCCAAATAAATTAGGGTTATTTTCTAATACTGTATATTGAAAGACCTGATATTCTTTATAGAATTTCATATCTAAGGTATCCCAATCTATTTTACGTTTAGAATGTTTTTCAAATTTCCTTAAACTATCTATAGAATACCTATAGCCATCTACAGTAGATGGTTTTTTTGTTTTCTCGCTATTAGATAAAAATATTTCACAATACTCAAAAAAGGATTGACAACTACTTACACCTTTTATACTCTCATTAAGTTTCTCTGACAATATCCCATTAGAAATAGGTTGATTATTATTTAACAAATCATAATATATGTCTATTACTTTTTTTGATAATATCTCTAATCTTTTATTTACGACTAGAGCATCCCCACAACTTGCTTTTAGTCTTTGCTTATTGATATTCCAATGATGATTTAAAACTTTTATGCCAATAAATTTTCTAAACCTTTTTCCATTGTAGGTAAAGTCAAGCCTAATATTACTTGATGTGTCTTTTGGATGTTTCTTTTCAATTCTAAAATTTACTTTCATAATATGATGGTAGGACAATCTGTAGGACAGATTTTGGTTAATTCAGTTTAATCAATATTTATCAATATTAAACAACTTGAATATTAACCCTATCATAAAAAGGGTGATATTTTTAAACTTGTTGAAAAGTGAAGATATTCTAAATTGCGGTCCCTTCCTCACCGCATACTAAACCAAGAAAACTTTGTTTATCAATAATTTACAAGGGTTTTCTTTTTTATGTTGTCATATTTGTTGTCGGTTTAGGGCGAATACATAGCTTTATTCCTCTTCTTTAGTATCTACAAAGTTAATGTTAATGCTAATAGGCTCTATCTCCTCAACATCTTCATAAGGCTTTATCTTTCCAATAGAATAAGGAAGAAGCTTTGCTATTGCATTAATATACTCTGTAGGAGACTCTATCTTATCTAGCATTTCCTTTATCTTATTTCCATCAATAGCGTTGCTTATATGCTCTCTTATGAGCTTTGAAGCAGTGCTTACTGAACCTTTAGGTCTTCCTGTAGGGTTTCCGCTTGTTCCTTTCTTAAATGGCATATTATATAATAGAAAATATGCCTTTTTATTTTGATTTGAAGATGTAGCGGTTATTTTTTAAAATAATTAGTAACTATTTATAGTTATGAAGCCACTAGTAGAAAATGAAACCCCACCTCCATATTGCCAAGCGTGACAACAATGTTGTCCACTAAGGGAACTGTAGATTATAATTGTTGTAGCATTAGAAAAGAACTTCTTCATTACATACATTCCATCTCCGTTTGGAATAATGGATGATGAAAGATTATTGCTAGAAAACCCAGATGAACTAACTGTTAAGAAACTTAAAGAATTTCCAGTTAAATCTGTAAAATAAATTTGAGAATCTGTATTACTGGCATATGAAGAACCACTTCGGTTATAAAACCCATTAATATCCACCATAGAGTTTGCTGGAATTTCTAATGTGTCAATGACAACATTTGTTGAAAAACTACTTCCGACACCTAAAGTTCCACTACTAAGATTTGAGTTAAACTCAATTGATGTGGAAATCATAGAGGAACTAGAATTACTTGATGAAGAACCACCTCCACCACAACCTGCAAAGTAATTCTCATCTACTAAGTAGCCATTAAAATTAAGAAAATAATTTCCACCAGGCGCATTATTTGTAAGCACATCACCTTCTCCAAAAATTAAATAGTTTTCATCTGCTAATACATTTGCTGAATGTATTAAAAGTCCATCAGCATATATGCCATAACCTCCAACTCCATTTGTAGAAACAATATATAAGTTTTTTCCTGTTGGAACAGTGTATGGATTTGAACTTGTTAATGAAAAGGAGATTGGCTCAATAATCTTATCCACTAGAAATCCATTAAAATTAAGAAAATAATTTCCGCCAGGCGCATTATTTGTAAGCACATCACCTTCTCCAAAAATTAAATAGTTTTCATCTGCTAATACATTTGCTGAATGTATTAAAAGTCCATCAGCATATATGCCATAACCTCCAACTCCATTTGTAG
>CAJQHO010000024.1 GCA_905478185.1 uncultured Flavobacteriales bacterium
GTCACAAAACACCCAAGTAATCATGCTTGTAGCAGAAGCAATATTTGTATTTGCAAAAGCAATAACAGCTTCCATATTTGCTCCTAAAGAAGATCCTGCATTAAAACCAAACCAACCAAACCAAAGTTATTTCCATCATATTTTGCAATCCCTTTTTCGAGAGTGCCAAACCATAAATGTCCTTTAGAGTCTTCAAAAATACTTGTTACATACTGTCCAATTTGAGAAGAATTTTCTTCTTTAACTGTTGATTGTGCATGTACTTTCTTTGGTATAACAGTTGACATCACGATAATCGTCATCAACAATAGTATTTTTTTCATCATGTAAACTTACGTACTAATTTCCTAAAAAAGTTCGAAACTGGGACCGAGAGGTCCACCAAAAATAAACCCGCTCAATTGAGTGGGTTTTTATTTATTCAATAATCATTTTCTTCTCCACTGTTCCATCATCATAGATGTAAAAGAGTGGTCTGTTTTTAGTTCCTTTTATCTTCCTAAAACATCAACAATGCTAATAAGCTTTCTATTGTAACTGACATTAATATCAGTAATAGCTGTTTGTACTGAGTTGTATGTTAAGATACAAGTGTCCCAATCACTAGGAGGAATGCCGTATACAAAATAGATAGTTAGAGGATAAGCAGGGATAATAGAGCTAAGAATAGAATAATTAAACAAAGCCCTATCAAAAAAACTTACTCCAAACAGATTCGGATTGCCTTGTTGAATAGTATCGCCATTTGCATCAATTGTAAAAGCAACATAAGGATCATGAAGAAAGAGATTATATCCGTTATATATAGCAATATTCATTGTTAAATTAGTATTATCAATTATAACATCCGTCACCTCTAATGAGTCTGTGCAGTCAGGAATATATACGATCTGTGAAAATCCAATTACAGGTAAGTAAAGTAATATAAGTAGTAGTTTTTTCATAAAGCAAATTTATTTAATAATTTTCCAAAAAAAGTTCGAACTTAGGGCCGAGAGGTCCGCTAAAAATAAATCCACTAAAGAGTGGGGTTTTATATTAATTCTCTCATCCAATCATTATAACTTATAATATCTAAATCTCTTGAGTCATCATCTGACAAGTAAGTTAGTATCCTCTTTAAATCACCCTCAATCTCTTTATCATAGATTAATCTTGAAATTAAGTCTATGACTTCATTGTCTCTTTTAAACTCTTTATCTGATAAAATAGATTTATACTCTCCTCTAATAAACTCTATTTTTTCTTCAATAATCTCTTCTTGATTAATATTTGATCTAATAATTAATTCAGTAATTTAAGAAAGGAACAAGCTTACTATTTAACCTTTAATTTCAATTGATCAAGATCTTCTATCTGAGAAAAAAAATCTTTTGATAGATCAACTTTCATTTTTCTAGAAAGTAAATCAACTTCATATTTATTAAGATGATCAGCTACATTAAAAACTAAGGAATGTTTTCCCTTATATTCAGAAACAATTTGAACAACCTCCTCTACTAATTTTTCTGAAACATCATTAACATCAACCCTTAAAATAACATCACGAACCTCTTTATCAACAATCTCTGAAAGTAAATCAATAGAAGAAATTTTAAACTCTAAATCATCATTATAAAATTTCTTTTTAACCTTTCCACTCAAATGTAATAACCACCCCACAGTAAAATAGGCTTTGAAATTAATGTAATCATCACCAAATAAATAAAAACTAAATGCACCATGATAATCCTCAAAATGCAAAACACCAAATGGTTTTCCTGTTTTAGTTTCTCTATGTTCAACTTTAGTAACAACTCCTGCAAAACGCAAATCTTTACCCTTAACTTTGTCCATATTATTAAGCATAGCTAAATTGCCATTACAGAAATTAGAAATCTCTATTTTATAATCATCCAAAGGATGACCAGAAATATAAATCCCTACAACTTCTTTTTCTCTAGATAATAATTCCATAGTAGTCCAAGGTAGGACAGGATTAGGGACTGGAGCCTGAATACTTGCCTCATCACTTTCACCAAACATATCAAACTGATTGGAATTTTCACTATCCTTAATCTTATTCCCAAACTTAATCATTTTCTCAATATAAGTTTGACCATTATCTTCTTTAGAAAAATACTCTGAACGCTTTAAATCAAAAAGATCAAAACCACCAGCAGAAACAACACTCTCCAGAGTTCTTTTATTTGCTGAACGCAAATCTACACGCTTCATGAAATCATCAAAAGCAGTGTAGTTTCCATTCTCTTTACGCTCATTTACAATTGCTTCAACAGCACCTTCTCCCACTCCTTTAACAGCACCTAAACCAAATCGAATTTCTCCTTTTGCATTTACAGCAAACTTGTAAAAACTTTCATTTACATCAGGGCCCAAAACAGGAACTCCCATTCGCTTACATTCCTCCATATAATAAGTAATATCCTTAATGTCACGCATATGATTTGTAAGCAATGACGCCATCAACTCAGAAGGATAATGAGCTTTTAAATAAGCCGTTTGATAAGCAATAAGAGCATAGCAAGTAGAGTGCGATTTATTAAAAGCATAAGAGGCAAACGCCTCCCAATCTGACCAAATTTTATCTACAATATTGATGTCAAATCCATTTTCAGCACAACCATCAAAAAACTTAGGTTTTAATTTGTCCAGTACCGACTTAATCTTTTTTCCCATACCTTTCCTAAGCATATCAGCATCACCTTTTGAGAAACCAGCTAACTTTTGAGAGAGTAACATCACTTGCTCCTGATAAACTGTAATTCCGTAAGTTCCAGATAAATGAGATTCCATTTCAGGTAAATCGTATTCAATTTCCTCAATTCCATGCTTACGCTTAATATAATTAGGAATATACTCCATAGGTCCTGGACGATACAAAGCGTTCATAGCAATTAAATCATCAAACTTATCAGGTTTTAGGTGCTTTAAATGCGCCTTCATTCCATCAGAAGAAAACTGAAATATTCCAGAAGTTGCTCCACTTTGGAATATTTGAAAAGTTTGTTCATCATCCAAAGGAATAGTGTCAATATCAATTTCTACACCATGAATTTTTTTAATAATCTTCAAGCAATCCTTAATAATGGTAAGATTTCGTAAACCCAAGAAATCCATTTTTAAGAGCCCTGCATCCTCTACTACACTATTGTCAAATTGGGTAACCATCAGATCAGAATCCTTTGCTCTGGTCATAGGAATCAATCCCATCAAAGGTTCTGGAGTTATAATAACTCCACAGGCATGTGTTCCAATATTCCGAACATTACCCTCAAGTTTTCTAGCTAAATTAATTGTCTCAGCCGTTAAATCGTTTCCTTCAGAAAGTGAAATTAACTCCTTTGCTCCTGCCACTTGATCCCCTTTTACTTTATCTTTTAAAGTCTTTTCATCCCAGGAGAAAATTTTACCCAAGGAAGTAAAATCAGGAACTAGTTTTGCCGCCCTATCTGCTTCAAATAGTGGTAAATCCAAAGCTCTAGCCGTATCACGAATAGAGGACTTTGCAGCCATAGTACCGTAAGTAATAATTTGAGCTACATTTTCTTTTCCATATTTGTTCACTACCCAATCAATAATACGCCCCCTTCCCTCATCATCAAAATCAATATCAATATCAGGCAAGGATACACGCTCAGGATTTAAGAAACGCTCAAAAAGTAGGTCATACTTAATAGGATCAACATTGGTGATAGTTGTGCAATAAGCAACTACTGAACCAGCAGCAGAACCTCTGCCAGGACCAACAGAAACATCCATATTTCGTGCTTGACGAATGAAATCCTGAACAATAAGAAAATATCCAGGATACCCTGAATTTTCAATTACTTGCAATTCAAAGTCAATTCGCTCTTTAATCTCATCAGTAATTTCAACATAACGCTCCTTTGCACCCTCATAGGTAAGGTGTTTCAAATAAGCATTCTCCCCTCTTTTTCCACCATCCTTTTTATCTTTTACATCAACAAACTCTTGCGGAATATCAAACTCAGGCAACAACACTTCTCGAGCTAAAGTATAGGGCTCAATTTTATCAATTAAGTGGGTGATATTATCAATTGCCTCAGGTAAATCAGCAAAAAGTTCCTGCATCTCTTTTGATGATTTAAAATAAAACTCCTCATTAGGAAAACCATAACGGAATCCCCTACCACTTCCCTTAGGAGTTTCTTGCTGCTCCCCATCTTTTACACAAAGTAAAATATCATGAGCATTAGCATCAGTTTTATCCAGATAATAAACATTATTAGAAGCGATAATTTTTACATTATACTTTTTTGCAAATGCAGTTAACACTTTGTTTACATGGTGTTCCTCATCTAAATTATGGCGATTAATTTCAACATAAAAATCATCACCAAAAGTATCAACCCACCATTTGAATTCTTCTTCAGCTTGCCCTTCACCAACATTTAAAATAAGATTTGGAATGATACCATAAGTACTCCCAGTTAGAGCAATTAAATCCTCTTTATGCTCAATTATCAAATCGTTATCAACCCTAGGAACATAATAGAAACCTGAAATATTACCAAGGGAAGAAAGCTTTGATAAATTATGAAACCCATTCTTGTTTTTACACAAGAAAGGAACTTGTGCTCCATGATCTTTATTTATTTTATCAGTATGATCCTTACATACATTTAGCTCGCAACCTAAGACTGCTTTAAGCTTAGGAGTTTCACCTTTTTCTAAATAAGCATTTATAGGATGATTCAATACTGCATCTATAAATTTATAAGCCCCACACATATTAGTGTGATCGGTAAGGCCTACAGCTGGCATTCCCATTTCAGCAGCTTTATTTACTAATGTTTTTACATCTATAGTAGCTTGTAAAATAGAAAACTGAGAATGCACATGTAAATGCGCAAAAGGAGAATCTGAAATTTCATTCACTACCTCATCTTCCTGCACTACAATAATATCATCAGCTAATTGCTCAGTAGCTATTGGGCTATAAGGCTCAATATTTAAGCCAATTAACTCAAAGGGAGTAGGATTAACCGTTTTATAATTTCTTAGCTCATCAGCTGTCATTCCAGCTTTAGCAAAAGGAATAACTCCCAAACGAATTAGCTCCAGGAAACACCTAGCAGTAGCCTCTACATCAGCAGAAGCATTATGAGCCTCTGCAAATGCTTCTCCAAATAGTTTAACATGCAGTTCCGTTAGTTTTGGCCATTTAAATCTACTACCTCTACCTGGAATTGCACAAAAATTAGTACTATCATCCTTAGTGTCAATCGCAGGGAAATTAGCCAATAAATTTGGCATGTCTTTCCTTAGTAATTCACAACCTACAATGCTGTTGTCAAAAGAAACATTGTGCCCAATTACAAACTTACATTTTTGTACATCTTTTACAAATTCAGCCAATACCACATTAAGTGAGATTCCTTGTTTGTTGGCTCTATCAGTAGAAATTCCGTGTATCTTTTCCGCATTATAAGGAATATCATAGCCTTCAGGCTTTATGATGTAATTTTTCACTTCTATCATCTTCCCTTCCACATCATGCACCTGCCATGCCAACTGCACACACCTTGGCCAATTGTTAAAATCAGTTAAAGGTGCTTTCCAGTTTTGGGGTAAGCCAGTGGTTTCCGTGTCGAATATCAGATACATAGAGTCGTTTTACTACATTAAAATAATAACCGTAAATTTAGGAAAACAAAAAAGTCAGCCCTTTAGTTTTAGACTGACTTTTTAAGATGTTAGTAAGTTTTGAATTCACTACATAAACTTCATTTCCTTCATCCACTCATCATTAAAGAGTTTACCTACATAACGTGTACCATGATCATGAAAAATGACCACCACTACATCATCTTTTGAAAGCTTATCTTTTAATTGATTGATTCCCGCAACAGCACTACCAGCAGAATAACCAACCATAATTCCTTCTTCTCTACTCAATCTTCTTGCCATGATAGCGCCATCCTTATCCGTTACTTTTTCAAAAAGATCAATCATATCAAAGTCAACATTTTCTGGCAATATATCTTCTCCAATCCCTTCCGTAATGTAGTTATAGATTTCATTTTTATCAAATTCCCCTGTCTCATGGTATTTTTTAAATACTGAACCATAAGTATCAATCCCCCAAACTTTTACATCAGGATTTTGTTCTTTCAAGTATTTTGCCGTACCCGAAATAGTACCTCCTGTACCAACACCAACTACTAAATGAGTAATTTTTCCCTCAGTCTGTTCCCAAATTTCAGGACCAGTACTTTCATAATGCGCCTTTGCATTAGAAGGGTTGTCGTACTGATTCACATACCAAGAATTAGGTGTTTCTTTTGTTAATCGCTTGGCAACTGAGTAATAGGACTCTTTACTTTCTGGCGGAACATCAGTTGGACAAACAACCACCTCAGCACCCACAGCACGCAAAATATCCATCTTTTCTTTGGATTGCTTATCTGCCATAACAAAAATACATTTGTAGCCTTTTTGTATTGCTGCTAGAGCTAAACCCATGCCAGTATTTCCAGAAGTACCTTCAATAATTGTGCCACCAGCTCGCAATCTCCCATCTAGTTCAGCATCTTCTATCATCTTAAGTGCCATACGATCCTTAATGGAATGTCCAGGATTAAAAGTTTCCACTTTTGCTAAAACTAAAGCATTTGTTTCAACAGTTTTATTAAGCTTTACTAAAGGAGTATTTCCGATAGTTTCAAGTATGTTATTGTAATATTTCATTGTAAAATTTAAGGATGCAAATTTATATTTTTTTACTCAAAGCTAATTGCTTTAATAGCTGTGATTTTAGTAATAATTACTGATGGAACTATCAAAACTAAGTAACAAACCACTACAGTTCCAATATTTAAGAGTAAGATGTATGTTAAATCAAAATTGACAGGAACTGTATCCATGTAATAGGTAGCAGGATCCAAACTGATTAATGAGAACTTTTTCTGTAAAAAAGCAAAACTCAAAGCAATAGCATTTCCAACCAACAAGCCCTTAACTATCAAGTTGACTGCACTGTACAAAAATATTTTCCTTACACTCCAATTTGTTGCTCCTAGCGCTTTTAAGATTCCTATAGTTTTTGTTCGTTCCAGGATTAGAATAAGTAAAGCTGTAATCATATTGATAACACCAACAATAAGCATTAAAATAAGAATTACGAACACATTTACATCTTGTAAATCTAACCAGTTGAAAATTTGAGGCGTTTTTTCCTTTATGCTTTGAGCATTCAAGTTATAAGGGGTTAAATTATAAACCTCATCAGTAATTTTATCTAAATCATCAAAATTAGTTAACTGAATTTCAAAACCCCCTACCTCATTATTCTCCCAACCATTTAATGCCTGAATATGATTGATATCTCCTAAAACAAACAACTTATCAAAATCTGACATTGCTGTATTGTAAATTCCAGAAATATGGAATTTCCTTACCCTAGGAGGATTCTGAGCAAAATACATTACCAAACCATCCCCTACATTTAAGTCTAAAGTTTTTGAAATGTTTTCAGAAATAAGAATTTGATTTGATTTTACACTATCATTAACTTCAAAAACTGAACCACTTACTAAATTATCCTTAAAGAAAGTCCAATCATAATCAGATGAAACGCCCTTAAGCACTACTCCTTGTATTTCATCAGTAGTTTTAATTATCCCAGCCTTAGTAGCAAAAGTACTGATGTGCTTTACTCCCTCAACAGCAGTAATTGAAGGATAGAAATCTTGTTCTACACTAATCGGCTCACTTTCATAGGACTGATTATTCGTAAAGTTAGATATAGTAATATGAGATCCAAAACCAATAATTTTATCAGAAATATCGTTTTTAAAGCCAGTAACAACCATAATTGAAATAAGCATAACCGCCACAGAAAGCGCAATAGCCAAAATTGCAATACGCAAAATGGGCTTAGTGTAAGTATTATTTTCTTCCTTTGCAGTAAATAATCGTTTAGCTATAAAATATTCAACATTCATCTTGATGGCGAAAATAAAACAAATAATCTGCATAAGTTTACTCCTACTTACTTTTAGTGCAAATGCACAAAATTTAAGATTAGGAGCCGAAAGACTTGACGCCTACCTCCCTCTGATAGAAAACAAAAAAGTTGGAGTTGTAGGGAACCAAACATCTATGATTGGCAATACACATTTAGTTGATAGTTTGCTCAGCTTAAGAATTGATGTTGTAAAAGTATTCTCACCAGAACACGGTTTTAGAGGAAAAGCTGATGCAGGAGCAAAAGTAGAGAATGGTACAGATAGCAAAACAGGTTTGCCTATTATCTCCCTTTACGGAAAAAACAAAAAACCTTACCCAAAACAATTAGAAGGAATTGATGTGCTGCTTTTTGACATACAAGATGTAGGAGCGCGATTTTACACTTATATATCTACCCTACATTATATAATGGAAGCAGCTGCAGAAAACAACATAAAGGTAATAATACTTGACAGACCGAACCCAAACAGCCACTATGTTGATGGGCCAATTAGAGATAAAGGGTTTGAAAGCTTTGTAGGAATGCACCCTATACCAATTGTACACGGAATGACCATTGGCGAGTATGCCAAAATGGTAAATGGAGAACATTGGATTTATGAAAACTGTAATTTGACTATAATAGAAATGGAGAACTACAGTAGAGATATGGCTTATTATTTACCCGTAAAACCCTCTCCTAATTTACCAAATTCAAGAGCAATAAACCTCTACCCTAGCCTTTGCTTATTTGAAGGTACAACCATAAGTATTGGTAGAGGTACTGAGTATCCATTTCAGCATTTTGGAGCACCTTATTTAGAAAGCAATTATTCCTTTACCCCAAAAAGTGGTGCAGGAAGCAAATATCCAAAACACGAAAATAAAACTTGCTTTGGAACTGACTTAAGATTCCAAGAAAATTACCTGACAGCTATTAACTTAAATTGGATAATTGAAGCCTACAAACAATGTGATGAAAAGGAAAATTTTTTCAATAACTTTTTTGATAAATTAGCAGGAACTGATAAACTCAGAAAACAAATAATTGCAGAGAAAACACAAAAAGAAATAAAAGAAAGTTGGCAAGAGGGTTTAGAAGAATTTAAGGAAATAAGAGGAAAGCATTTAATTTATTAAAAAAAATCAATAACAGAATAAGGCTCGTAAATCAGCCATTTTAATAATCTTATAACCACTTACATTTATTCCTCTTAAAAGTGCAATGTATTTTTGCATGAGAGATGTTTACTCTCCTAAACCAACAAACATAATGTTAACTGACTCAAATTTGAGCAAACTCATAGGAGCAATATAAAATTCAGCATTTGCTGCTATCGTAGCAGGGCGAACACCTGGTTTTGGAGGCATACTCATTAATATTAATGAAATAGGTGCATTGCAAAAAATACTGTCATTTCTTGATGAAAAATTAATTGCTCCTTCAATAGTATTGTTTAAAGTTAATGATTTCCCAACAAAATCACTTTGAGAATTATCAGTTAAAGATAAATGCAGCATTTCAGATGCACTAACATGTGTTCCTTCTTTTTTAACTTCTGGATTTTTAGATGCAAATTCTAAAGTAAGTGAATTCTCAACAAGAGTTTCAACCATTACTTCCTCTTCCGTTTTAGGATTAGAAGTACAAGAAGTAATTAATAGAATTGCAGATGCAAAAAGTAAATTCTTAGTCATTTTTATTTATTTTAAGGTTAGTTTTATTTTTTCAATAATGCTGAAAACAGCAGGGCAAACTTCAATATTTTTTTCGGTTAAATTTAACAATTGATTTTGTTTTATTCTATCAGTATGTGGAAACTCTCTACATGCTTTTGGTCGAGCATCATAAATTGAACAGTAATTATCATCTCCTAAAAAAGTACAAGGTGCTTTTTTCAAAACATAAAACCTATCTTCATCAATTCTTAGATACTGACTAACTACAGCTGAAGGTTTTATCCGTAAATATTTTGCAATTCTACTAATATCTTTATCCGTAAAAAGAGGGCTTGTTGTACTGCAACAATTTGCGCATTTTAGGCAATCAGTACATTCAAAAACCTCTTCATGTGCAGGATGAATAAGCTTATCTAAAACCTTGGGTTTTATTCTTTTTAATCGCTTAAAAAACTGAATATTCTTCTTGCTTTTTAACTTTAATTGCTCTTTATGATTGTCTAAATCCAATAAACTTAATCTCTCTTTAACTTTCTATACTTAATACGCTTAGGAGAAATATCACCCAATCGTTTTTTACGATTTTCTTCATAGTCAGAGAAGCTGCCTTCAAAATAAACCACATTACTATCTCCTTCAAATGCTAAAATATGAGTACAAACTCTATCTAAAAACCATCTATCATGCGAAATAATAACACCACAACCTGCAAAATTATCTAATCCCTCCTCCAATGCTCTCAGTGTATTTACATCCAAATCATTGGTTGGCTCATCCAGTAAAAGCACATTTGCCTCTTGCCTTAATGTCATAGCTAAATGCAAACGATTACGTTCCCCACCAGATAGTACTCCAACTTTTTTATTTTGATCAGAACCATTAAAATTAAACTTAGCTACATAGGCTCTTGAATTCATCAATTTTCCGCCAACATTTACTTGTTCTAATCCACCAGTAATTTGTTCCCAAATAGTTTTTTCAGGATCAATATCAGTATGTTGCTGATCCACATAAGCAATTTTAACCGTCTCACCAACTTTAAAAGTTCCAGTATCAGCAGTTTCTTGCTCCATTATCATGCGGAATAAAGTAGTTTTACCTGCTCCATTAGGCCCAATAATACCAACTATACCTGCAGGTGGAAGTTTGAAGTTTAAATCTTCATAAAGCAATTTATCACCAAAAGCTTTACTTACTGCTTCAGCATCAATTACATTATTTCCTAACCTTGGTCCAGGGGGGATATACATTTCAATTTTTTCTTCTTTTTTCCTCCCTTCATCTCCTAAAAGATTTTCATAATTACTTAAACGAGCTTTTGATTTTGACCTCCTTCCTTTTGGTGACATACGCACCCAATCCAACTCCCTTTCAAGTGTTTTTTTTCTTTTACTCTCTGATTTTTCCTCTTGCGCTAACCTCTTGGTTTTTTGCTCCAACCATGATGAATAATTTCCTTTCCAAGGTATACCCTCTCCTCTATCTAACTCCAATATCCAACCAGCTACATTATCTAAAAAATATCTATCGTGAGTAATTGCAATTACAGTTCCTTTATACTCTGCTAAATGTTGCTCTAACCACATTACTGATTCTGCATCCAAATGATTGGTTGGCTCATCTAATAATAAAATTTCTGGCTCTTGCAACAACAATCTACAAAGTGCAACTCTCCTTTTCTCCCCTCCTGATAAAACAGAAATTTGAGCATCTGGTTCAGGGCATCTTAAAGCATCCATAGCAATGTTCAATTTAGTGTCAATATCCCAAGCTCCTAAGGACTCTACTTTATCTTGCAAGATACCTTGTTGTTTCATCAAAGCCTCCATTTTATCAGCATTTTCATAGTTTTCAGGTAATCCAAAAGCATCATTTATGGAATTATATTCTGCCAATGCATCAACAGCTTCTTGCATTCCTTCCTTTACAATTTCAATTACAGTTTTACTCTCATCAAGTTTTGGTTCTTGCTCCAAGTACCCCACTTTGTATCCGTCTGAGAAAGTAACATCCCCCTGATATTGCTTTTCTACCCCTGCAATTATCTTTAAAAGAGTTGATTTACCCGAACCATTCAATCCTATAATACCAATTTTGGCGCCATAGAAAAAGGAAAGAAAAATATCCTTTAATACTTGTTTGTTGTTATTGTTGTAGGACTTAGAAAGCCCTGACATTGAAAAAATTATTTTCTTATCATCAGACATAATATTATATTTTTTAGAATTACAAAAGTAATTATTACTTTAGCATAAAATTTAAAAGATGAAAAAAAGTATTGGAATATCAGTATTTTTAATTGCTATAGGAGTAACCTTCCTATTAGATAACCTAAATTACATCAATATATCAGTTGCTGAACTCATCAAAACCTACTGGCCTGTAATTCTTATTTGGATGGGAATTGAAAAGTTATTGCGTGATTGGAAATAATCTTCCTTGCGTAGCATTTCTTTCTTCTAAGCGTTTTTCTACCAAATGTTTGACTTCAAAGTTTTTCAAACCATACTTTGGATGAATTAACATTCTTGCAGGAGATTCACTAAAGAAGCGTTCAATAATTATTTCAGGCTTAAGTAATTCTACAAAATCAACTACCAAATCAATGTATTCCTCCAGTTCCATAAAAGTAAACATATCCGGAGTGTTTTTAAACTGATGAGCCATCATAGTGTGCTTTACAATCTGAAGATGATGAACTTTTAAGGTATTAATTGGAAGTTCTGAAACTTTTCGAGCATGCTCTAACATATCTTCTTTTGATTCACCAGGCAGACCTAAAATAAGATGACCACCTAAATGCAAACCTCTCCCATCAGCTCTTTTAAAAGCATCAATTGCTTCCTCATGTGTTTGGCATCTGTTTATTGCCTCTAGCGTTTCATTCTTAGTTGATTCTAAGCCAAACTCAAGCTTTATAAAATAGTCTTTAGATGCTAATTCTTCCAGATAATCTAACACCTCATCTTTAATAGAGTCTGGGCGAGTAGCAATTACTAACCCAATCACATCTTCATGAGCTAAAGCCTCCTCATACATTTTTCTTAAATCAGCAAGAGGCGCATAGGTATTGGTAAATGCCTGAAAATAAGCAAGGTATTTTTGGGTTTTATATTTCTTTGAAAAAAACTCTATCCCTTCATCAATTTGTTGCTTTATTGGCTTTATAGGTTTGCAATAATCAGGATTAAAAGTATTGTTATTGCAATAAGTACAACCACCAGTACCTTTACTTCCGTCCTTATTCGGGCAAGTAAAACCAGCATCAATGGACACTTTTTGCACCCTCCCATTAAATTTTCTTCTGATGAAAGAAGAAAAATCATTATATCTTTCTTGTTTTTGCATCTTGGCAAAAATAGCAGTTTACAAACAACAAAAGCTTTCTATTTCCGTATTAAAAAAGATTATCTAAATTTGTAGCAATAATTACTTTATGTCAGAAAAGAAAATAAGAGCATTTGAAGAAATTGGTTATGTTAAAACATTACTAAAGGGATCTGATATAAATGACTATGAAAGTATCAAAATAAAAATTAAAAATGGTGGAAAACTTACACTCTACAGAAACTTATCTGAAAAGAAAGAAATAGATGATACAAGTAATTTTGGGAGCAGTTGGGATGTCTTTAATTCACTTCTTTAGACTGATCTTTTCTTTTTATTAAATCAATAGATAAAGTGATAATTCTATCACTTACAGCAGTTTTATACAGAAAAGGTAAGAATGCATGAACTAATGCTTTGAAACTTAAAAAAAGTAAAATCAAGGAAAACTTTAAAGATTTTAATAAATGCTTAAAATAAGATTCTCCAATACTGTTAGCATGATGAGTGAAAATATTATTCATTTTACAAAATATCTATTAATCTGAAAGTTTCTTTTAAGCGTACTCTTCTATCTGTTTTTTCTACTGTGCAACACTCACTATAATTATCATGTTGCAAATAAATTATGTATTCTTTTTCAGCAGCTTCATTCAAAAACTTTTCTTTTTCACCAAGAGTAATTAGTGGCTTAGTGTCATACCCCATAACATAAGGCAAAGGGATATGACCGGTACTGGGTAATAAATCAGCAGCAAATACAATCGTTTTATCTTTATAAGTAATATGAGGTATCATTTGAGCCTCAGTATGTCCGTTTACAAAAAGTGCATTAAAATCATTAAAAACCTCATTTTCCCCTTCAACAAAATTCAAGTGTCCAGCTTCTTGAATTGGAATAATATTTTCCTTTAAGAATGATGCTTTTTCTCTGTTATTTGGCACAGTTGCCCACTCCCAATGCTCTTTATTACTCCAATACTTTGCATTTTTGAAAGCCATCTCAAACCCACTTCTATCGTTATTCCATTTTACACTCCCTCCACAATGATCAAAATGAAGATGAGTAAGAAAAACATCCGTTACATCATCTGCAGAAAACCCATGTTTTTCTAGAGAGGAATGCAAATTTACATCACCATGCAAATAATAATGTTTTAAAAATTTATCATCCTGCTTATCCCCAATACCATTGTCAATTAGAATAAGTCTATCTCCATCCTCAATTAATAGGGAACGCATAGCCCAAGGGCACAAATTATTTTCATCTGAAGGATTTGTTCTACTCCATAATACTTTTGGAACAACACCAAACATTGCCCCTCCATCTAATTTAAAAAACCCAGTGTCAATTGTATACAAATTCATGTTAGTAAATTTTAGTTTGTCAAAAATAACAATTGCTATTAATTCCTACTTTTATTTCAAGATAAATTTACTACAAATGAAGATACATTTAATTGCAATTGGAGGAAGTGCTATGCACAATATGGCATTGGCATTACATCATAAAGGATTTAAAGTGACGGGAAGTGATGATGCTGTTTTTAGCCCTAGTAAAGAACGATTAGAAAAACACGGATTACTACCAAATGAAATGGGATGGTTTCCAAATAAAATCACATCAGATTTAGATGCAATTATTTTAGGTATGCATGCCAGAGAAAATAATCCTGAACTCAAAAAAGCTAAAGACCTAGACATTCCAATTTTTTCTTACCCTGAATATATTTATGAGCAAAGCAAAAACAAAAAACGAGTTGTAATTGGTGGTAGCCATGGAAAAACCTCAATTACAGCAATGATTTTACATGTACTACAAAATCTAAATATTGATTGCGATTATATGGTTGGTGCTCAATTAGAAGGATTTGATACCATGGTAAAACTAACTCATAATGCTCCAATAATTATCTTAGAGGGTGATGAATACCTTAGTTCACCAATTGATAGAAGACCAAAATTTCACCTTTACAAACCACATATAGCGGTTCTTAGTGGAATTGCTTGGGATCACATAAATGTATTTCCAACTTTTGAAATGTATGTTGATCAGTTTAGAATATTTAAAAATATGGTGAGTGATACGCTTATTTATTGCTCAGAAGATGAGAAATTATGCAAATTGACAAAAGAAGAAACAAATTGCAAACTAATACCTTATTCTACTCCAAAACATGAGATAAAAAATGGAATAACAACTTTAAAAAATACTAAGTTATTAATTTTTGGAAACCATAATTTACAAAACCTAAATGCTGCAAAATTAATCTGTAATGAGTTAGGTATTTCTGATAATGATTTCTTTGACCAAATAGCTACTTTTAAGGGAGCAAGCAAAAGATTAGAATTAGTTAAACGAACAGAAACATCTGCACTTTATAAGGATTTTGCTCACTCTCCCTCCAAGTTAAAAGCAACTTCCTCTGCTATGAAAAAGCAGTTTGAAAACAGAAAATTAGTTGCATGTATGGAACTCCATACTTTTAGTAGTTTGAATGATGAATTCTTAGCGCAATATAAAGGAAGCATGGACACTCCTGATACAGCAATTGTTTATTTTAGCCCGGAAGCAATAGCACATAAAAAGTTAGAGCTAATTACAAAGCAACAAGTGCACTCTGCTTTTAATAGAGAGGATTTATTAGTTTTTACAGATACAAAAAAACTAGAAGATTATTTAACAACTTTAAATTGGAACAATCAAAACTTACTTATGATGAGCTCAGGAACTTTTGATGGAATGAAGTTTGATGGACTGATAAATTCTTATACAACTTAAATAATTTATAATATATTAACTTGCAAGATGAGATACAATTTAACTTTTATACTTTTATTTTTTACATTTTTATTAAATGCTCAGATAAAAACCTTCAGTTATTTAGGAACATTAATACTTAGTAACAATACTCCTATTAGTTTTCAATTAGAACTTGAAGAACAAAATGGCATTGTAAATGGGTATTCCATCACCAATATAAATACCCCTGATAAAACCAAAAGTGAGATAAGTGGCTTGTATTTCAAATCAGATAATTCTTTTCAATTACAAGAAACTCAGATTTTACAAACCTCATCAGAAGCACCCTTAAACACTTTCTGCTACATCAATATGAATTTAGCATTTAAAGGAAAGTTTGGTTCTAAAAGGTTAGAAGGTACTTTTATAGGAAATTTTCTAG
Organism: uncultured Flavobacteriales bacterium; assembly: GCA_905478185.1. Classification (GTDB taxonomy): domain Bacteria; phylum Bacteroidota; class Bacteroidia; order Flavobacteriales; family BACL11; genus UWMA-0277. The sequence goes on from CAJQHO010000024.1 coordinate 16,167, forward strand.
ACAGCACACAATGTGCTAGTGGTAAAATTATTTTGATGAAGAAATCAAAAATTGAAAAGAAAATAAAAAAGATAAAAAAGAAAGTTGCAAAAAAATATAATAAAAAGTATGCTGACACTACCCTAATTAAAAGGACAGAAATTTTAAAAGATGGAGATGATTTTACTATAAACTGGGAAAGCAATAAAGTAAAACTATACATCTGGGATGCAAACCAAGAAGATGGTGACAAAATCACTTTAAAAATAAATGGAGATATTATTTTACATGATTTTGAAACGAAAAATAAAAGAAAGAAACTCAAATATCAATTAGAAGATGGCGAAAATATTATTGAGATAACTGCAACCAATCTTGGAGCATCACCACCAAATACTAGTAGAATTGAATTAGTTGACAGCAAAACTAAATATCCAATCATCACTCAACTGGAAATAGGAAAATCAGCAATAATTAAAATTGTAAAATAAAAAACCCTCTACTTAAAAGTAAAGGGTTAATTTTTAAAGTGAACTTGGAGGGATTCGAACCCCCAACCTCCAGAGCCGTAATCTAGTGCACTATCCAGTTATGCTACAAGTCCAAATTGGCTGCAAATATAATTTATTTGAACTATTCTAATTTAGTTTCTTAAAGAATTTCAACATCTAATCCGTACAGAGATAAATCCTCTTGTAAAGGAATTAAATCTTCAGTTTTTCCAATTGCAATTTCACAACTTCCTTTGTAGTGAACTAAAACTGCACACTGCTCTGCCTGAATAGGATCATGATCACAAATTGCAACTAAGCAATCAATTACATGATCAAAAGTATTGTAATCATCATTGATTAAAAACAATGCTTTTTCTGCTACATTACTAGAAGAAGTCTTTGGTGTATATTTAGGAGTTTTTTTCATCATTTTTATTTTTACCAAATATAACTTTTGTTTCCTCACCTCTAATTAAACGTTCAATATTTTTTTGGTGAGTTATTAACGATAAAATAGGAACAAAAATTGCAAACAAATTTAAGGACTCATTAGTTGAATTAAGTACAATCATTACAAAAAATGGAAAAGCTATAGATGCTATAATCGATCCTAGAGAAACATACTTTGAAATTAAGAAAACGACTACAAATACACCAAAAGAAAAAAGAGCAGCCCAAGGGTTCAAACCAATTAAAAGTCCCATCATAGTAGCAATCCCTTTACCACCTCTAAAACCAGTATATACAGGAAATAAATGACCAATAACAGCAGCAATTCCAAACGCTAATTGATTCTCAAAAAATAATTCTGGAGAAAGCTCAGCTACGTTACTAACAAAATGAACATAGTATACAGCTAACCACCCTTTAAAGATATCCATAAAAAGCACCGGGATTCCAGCCCCTTTTCCTAAAACTCTAAAAGTATTTGTTGCTCCTGCATTTCCACTTCCATATTCCCTAACATCAGTTTTATAGAAAATCTTACCAACCCAAACTGCAGAAGGAAAAGCCCCCGTTACATAAGCAAGCAAGACAAATAATATGATTTCTGTAGTTATCATTTAAAGTTCGGCAAGATAGTAATTAATACTTTTTCTTAGCTTGTTTCAAGAACTTCTCAGTAATATCTTCAGGAGCAATCATATAACGGTAAGCAGGAGCGCCTTTTGTACGCTCTGCTTTTCTTTTTCCATCAGGAACAGAAAGAATTGAAGCATTAAAATCTGGATTAGTTGACCAAGAACGCATCACCCCATTTTTGTATTGGAAATAATACTCGTCATAAAATTCTGTAGTTAAATAAATAGTTAAAACATCAGAATTTTGACCCTTTTCAATAATAATATAACCATCAACTAACGAATTAACTTGTTTATTCAAAACACTTCCTACACCAATATTTCCTTTTGACACAAATGCTTTATTTTCATTATCCCACTTAAAATTAGTTTTAGCAAAAACAATAGAATGTTTCATCTCATTAGGGAATTTTGAGAAATCATCTTTCATTTCTAAATCAACTAAAAGCACCTCCCCTTTTTCCTTGCCAAGAACTCTTTTTAAATTCATTGAGAATTTATCATCATACTCAAACATATCATCTCCAGGAGCATCATACAAATCTTGCCCCATAATCTGCAATGCCTCTTCTGAAAAGAAAAAATCAAGCATAAAGAACCCATCTAACTCAGTTTTTTGAGAAGCAATATCATGAGTAACATTACCAACATTTAACGCTTTGACTTGCCCTAAATCTAAATTCCAATCCATCACCCCCTCCCCTTTAGTTTTACATGTTTTATCATACAAGGTGTAATAGTTTGATAAAGAATCAGGACCCCCGATAATATATGCAAATTGTTTTTTATCATATCTTAAATTAGAAGAAGCTGATAAAATATCGAAATCAAGAGCTTTTCTTTTTTTCTCACTCATAAATGTAGAATACAAATTTGTTGAATCAAAATTCATAACCAATGCTGATGAAAGTAAATCCTTCTTATCATTATAGATTTTATCATCTAAAGCGAACACTGTATTCTTAGGGTCTATTTCAGACTTGAATTTAATCCATGATTTATCAAGTAAATCACAAGAATGATTTGCCATAAAATAACCATCAAAAGTTAAGTTCTTTTTATCAGCAATTAAATCAACACTGCCTTTAAAATCAAATTTACTATCAATATGAAATACTTTATCTGTAGCAACATCTCCTCTTGCAAGAGTAATAGTATCAGTCCCTACTCTAATCTCTTTAAAAAATATTTGCTGTTCATTATTCATAGCATCTTTATAAGTATAATCACCATTGGCAGTATAGTTATGTGCTGATTTAAAATCAACAGTAGCATTAGTAAAAATATGGTATTCAGTTAAATCATCTGCAATAATAGTTGCTCCAAATAGCGTTTGAATAACTGCATTTTTAGCAACTGTTACAATTCCAGAATCAGGATTAATAACAGCATCCGCAACAAGAATTTCTTCAACTCCTTCTGTGTTTATTATATAGTCTTTAAGACTGTAAGTAGCAGTTTTTGCAGTAAACATTAAAGAGTCTTGAGTAGGATGAATAGATACAAAATCAGAACCTTTACCCTCAGCAACAACTTCATCACCCAGAGTAAACAATTCATCATCCATTGCCCATCTCAGCTTATCAATATAAGAGATGTATTTATTAGCAGGAAACTCAACATATGAATTACCACCATTTGAATAAAACAGTCCTTCACGGGTTTTCAAATCAATATGTGATCTTAGATTATTTGCTCTAATTGCAGAGTTTTTTGAATCATCAAACACTTGAAGATTAGCGTCTTCTGAGCCAAACCAATTTGCATTAAAGGTAAATGCCTCTGCATCAACATCAGCTTTATCTAATGACATAATACCTCCCCCCGAAAGTGCAGTAGGTTGTAGTAATAAATCTCCTTTAAATGTAGCTTGATCATGATAAAAATTAAAAACATCTTTAGTTTGATAAACCTCTAGCCTATCGTTATATGGCTCAAAGTGAGTATAAGTCTCAGTGTTTTTTACATCAGGAAATTCAATTCCACTAGCAACTTCAGTAAGAGCAAAACTTTGTGTATAAAAATTAGTAGAATCAGGGAAAAAGAAAATTTCTTCAGCAGATGCTTTTGATGTTAAGTATGCAAAGTCTCCACTTCCTTTTAATCCTTTATGGCTCAAATGAATATCATTATTATACTTTCCTTTTCCACCATAAATATCAAATCCATCAGCTGGTGTTTTTCTAGTAAACCCTAAAGAATAATCATCTTGCAATCTTAAAGTATCATCAAATATGGGGAAGATTCCTGCTGATTCAAACACACCTGCAAACCACAATCCTTTTCCTGTGTAATTATCTAAGCTATCAATTTCAAAGGGCTGTAAATGAAAAGAGAAATTATCTCTTCTATAAACTCCATCATAAATAGAATTCCTATCATAATAAGCGTAAGAATCCTCAAACGACCTAAAGATTGGGAACTCAGGAAAACTATCTTTTCTAACCCCTGATTTATTTGTTGGATCATCAATAATTAAATCACCAGTTACTGCTTCAATAACTGTTCTAACTGGAGTTAAAATTTCATCACCATACATGTCTTTTTTAATAGGATGTACAGGAACTGAAAGCTGAACAGAATCAATTTTATTCAAATCAACTTTAAATTCATCATAGTGAAAAAAGAAATCTCTTCCGAAAAGATTTAACCTCCCTTTACCCGCATAAAGCTGACCGTTAAATACAAAATCTCTATTTTTCTTTACCACAAGTAAGCCATCTTTTGGATATAAATAAACAGCTCTTTCTTGGCTTAATTCAATATTATGAATCCCTAAGATATTTAAGTCTTTCGTTTTAATATTTAAAGTAGCATTTACCAAATTCTTATCAGGGGTTTTGTACTCTCCCTCTGAGATTATTGAATTGAAAGTTATAACATCATAATCCCCAATTTCTGATGCTGCATTAATATAATTATACAACTTTGGAAGGACTGTAATTCGCTCCTCACCAAAATCATAAAAGATAAACCCATCATTAGCCAATTGAATAAGATAATGCTGAATTTGAACAATAGGAAAACGAGAGAATTTCGCAAAATCCTCAACATAGAATTTTTCTTCTTGCTTTGCTCTCACATAATTATTAACCAAAAACAATGGATGAATTGCATCAATCCCTTGCATAGATTCAAATTTCTGTTGCAGAAACCTGTCAACAGACTCAAATTCGACCCTGGATTCAGCTGTTCCTGGCAAAGAACCGAAAGCTATAATATCACCATCAATATTCCATTGTAAAAGTTCAAAATCCATAGTTACATTATGGTAAGTATTTAACATTGGAGCTGCAGAAATCCCATTAGAATTTCTATAAAGCTGCAACTGTCTTTTGCTGTCAATATACTTAAACTGCAAATTAGCATGACAAATCGAATCACCATCAAAATATATTTTAACACCAGCTTCTTGTGATGAAATACGATCAGGCTTTAAACTAAAGCGATTTGCATTTGCAATAAAAACATCTTTACCATCTCTTTTAAATACGATTTTTGCTTCAGCATACTTTCCTCCATCAGCTATAAACTCTTTACCTTGCATTTTATAACCACCTCTATAGTCTACATTTGGAAAAATATCTTTAAGCTCTATGTTTTTACTATATGAAGTGAATTTAGGATAATTTTTAGCTTGTTTTCCTTTAGAGACTTTATTTACTACTTGCCCAACAATTGGAGTATTAAAAATATATTTATTCCAAAAAGTAGCAGAATCTGAAACAAGAACACTTTTTCGTGTGTCAATTTTATATGATTTAATCTCAGCATAAATTGAATCCTTTGACATTCCTTGAGATTCCCAGTTTATCACCCCATTTTTACCAAACCATTCGGTAGAAACAAAATAATACTTACCTATTGTTCCAAAGATATCATAAGAACCCCCCTCAGCTGAACAATTTAAATCGAAAGGATTGTTAAAAACAATAACTGGTTCAATCATTTCAAAAGTGAATTTATAATCTGCTCTACCTACATTCCAGGATGCAGATTTACTTTCACGCAAAATATTATTCGATACTAAATCAGAAGAAAATGAGAAAAACATCACCAATTTTTTAGTTGTTGTCTCAGCTAAAGTCTCTTGAACTACATTTAACCATTCAGGAAGCATTGTTTCTCCCTTAGCATGATTATCAACAAGAATTAAAGCAGCTAAAAACTCCTGAAAATGAGGCTTAGCACGCAATCTTTTCTTTAGCATCTTATCAGAAATCTGCATAATAATCTGTTTTTCAGATATTGCTAAAACTTCAGATTTCTTCTTAAATTGTTTAAAAACTGATTTTAAATCCGAATTATCAGTTGCATTCATAAAACCCTCCAATTCAACTAAAAATACTTGGAATTCTTGAGTGAATTCTTTTACCCTTCCTTTCTTTTGAGCAAAAGAACTCAAAGAAAACACAAGAGTTAATACTAAAAGTACTAAGCTCTTTTTAAATGTAACATTTGCCATTTGTTTTTATTTTTTAAAACAACTAATTCCAGCCCAAGTTGCTTTGATTTATCTAAAATTAAAGGAACATCCTCCTTAAAAAAACCACTGAATAAAATTTCTGATTTATCTTCCATTGCCCCCACATAAGTTTCTAAATCATTTAAAATTATATTTCTATTGATATTTGCCAATATAATCTTAAATTTTGAGTCTCCAATTGCATCTGCATCACCATGAATAAAATCAATATTATAAACATTATTTAACATTGAATTCTCCTCAGAATTCTCTACAGCCCACTCATCAAAATCAATTCCAACTAATGATGAAGCACCTAATTTTGAAGCAAGAATTGCTAACACACCCGTACCACAACCCATATCCAGAACTGATTTTTCTTTAAAATCAAGATGGAACATCTCACTCATAATAAGGGATGTTGTTTCATGATGCCCAGTACCAAATGACATTTTTGGAGTGATAATAATTTCATGATCAACATCTGGTATTTCATCATGAAAGTGTGCTCTAATAACACATTTATCATTAATTGTTGCAGGAGTAAAATTACTTTCCCACTGCTTGTTCCAATTTTCTTGTTTTACTTTATTAATTGTAAAACTAAGTTCAGTAGTTTTTGAAATATCATTGAGAATTTCACAAACTAGATCTTCTTTTAATAAGTGAGATTGCACATATGCTTTCACTCCATTTTCATCCTCAGAGTAGGACTCAAAATCAATTTCATTCAATCTAGCAACCACAATTTCAGCAAATGGATTTACTTCACTTAACTTGATATTTACTTCACTATATTCCATTAAAAAGATTGTGTAATTGCAACAAAATCATCAGCATTTAATGATGCCCCACCAATTAATCCCCCATCAATATCTTTTTGAGAAAAAAGCTCAATTGCATTGTTTGGCTGACAACTTCCTCCATATAAAATTGAAGTGCCTTCTGCTACTTCATTTCCGTATTTCTCAACTAATAAATTTCTGATAAACGCATGCACTACTTGTGCCTGATCAGTACTTGCAGTAACCCCAGTACCAATTGCCCATATAGGTTCATAAGCAATTACAATATTTTTAAACTCCTCAACTGAAAGGTGAAATAAACTCTCTGATATTTGGGATTTAATCCAGTCAAAATGAACCCCATTTTCTCTTTGTGCTAAACTTTCTCCACAACAGAAAATTACTTTTAAATCATTTGCAAATACTTGTCCTACTTTAGTTTTTAAAAGCTCATTTGTTTCAGTAAAATTTGTTCTTCTTTCTGAGTGTCCTAAAACAACATATCTTGCACTACAAGATGCTATCATACTAGCAGAAACTTCTCCAGTAAAAGCACCTTTTTCATTTGCACTACAATCCTGTGAAGCAGCAACTACCTTAGGGATATCAGAACACATTTTTGCTACTTTATACAAATAGACAAATGATGGAGCAAGTATTACATGGGTTTTATTATCTACAGGCAATTTACTCAGCACATCTTCTACTAAAGTTAAACCTTCTGATCTATTCAAATTCATTTTCCAGTTTCCTGCTACTATATTCTTTCTCATATTAACTTATTCTTATTCGGGGGTCGAGCCACCCATATATTAAATCGACTATTATATTTATGATTACAAAAATTGATGCAATAAACAGCACGGAACCCATTACCACTGGCAAGTCCATTTTATTTAAAGCATCAACTATTTCTTTTCCAATTCCGTTCCAAGCAAAAATATATTCCACAAAAACGGCCCCTGCTAAAAGTGAAGCAAACCAACCCGAAACGGCAGTTACTACAGGATTCAAAGCATTGTTTAAGGCATGTTTAAAAATTACAGTAAATTTACTTAAACCCTTTGCTGTTGCAGTTCGCACATAATCCATTGAAAGCACTTCTAGCAATGAATTTCTGCATAACTGAATAATCACTGATAGTGGGCGAATACCCAAGGTTATTGCTGGCAGAATTAGATTTTTAATTTGTAAGAATGAACCTCTACCATAATCATCTACTTCATACAAACTACCTGTCATATTTAGCCCAGTATAGTTGTGCAGTACAAAACCAAACAACCATGCAATAATGATAGATGCAAAAAAGGAAGGTAAGGACATTCCTAACACTGAAATAAATAAGATTACCTTATCAATAAAAGTGTCCTTATACAATGCTGAAAACACTCCTAAAATTAAACCCAAGAACAAAGCAATACCAATGGAAGAAAGTGCTAACACAAAAGTATTTTTAAAAGTATTCCCAAGTATTGAAGTGACAGAAGTTCCTTTACGCACAAATGATTCTCTTAGATATGGAACCTTAAAAACAAGGGTGTAATCAGCAATTGAAAATAGTTCTGAATATTGATATTTCCCACTCATCAAAGAGGTAAAAGCAGTTGTACTATTATGATGAACTGAAAGTGGCAAAACATCATTAAGGTATAAAGCATATTGCTCCCCAACTGAACGATCAAAAGCATACTTTTGCTTGATAACAGCCAACTGATTAGCATCTTCACGCTTATCCAACATCATACGAGCAGGGTCGCCAGGCAGTACATTAAACAAAAAGAAAACTAATGTAAGTACCCCCAATAAAACTAGGACACCATAACTTATCTTTTTTATAATATAAGCAAGCACAATTTTATTTATTTAACAGTAATTGTAGTTCTTCAGCATGATATTCATTATACCCAGTACCATCAAATAATCTTATTTGTTTTGCTCCTTTATAAAGTATCACAATAGGGTTATCATAATCAGGAAAAGTAATCTCCATATAACTATCTACTTCATCAGTATCATAATTTGCAAATGGCATTACTTGGTAAGGATATTGATTACCTACATATTCAAAAAAGTTAGGAATATTTTCTTGTTCAGTATCTGAAAACACAATATGAACAGGTGGAAAATTATCAGATAAGTTAGATAATGAATCTAAACTTCTTGCAGCATGTTGGCAATGTTCACATCCTGCATCAAAATAACATAGAATTTTATAATCTTCTGAATTCTTAAAGTTTTCATCTTCAACAAATGAAACGAAACTACTCCCTTCTGATTTAGTTTGAGATGAAACCGGTAAGAACGCAAACATAACCAGTAATACAGATAAGAATTGTATACTTAATTTTGAGCAGCTATTTTCTTTATCATCAGCAGTGTTTTTATACAAGAACCCTAAAACAGCAATAGTAATTAAGTTTTTAATTAGTGCTTGTAAAGGTGACATAGGAATTAAATCACCAAAGCAACCACAGTTTTCAGTGTCGCCTAAAAATATAGAATAAGTAAGATGTAAACTAAATAACACAAGCAAACCGATTGAAGAAGGAATAATTAATTTCTTTAAGTAATTTTTTTGAAGTATTGCAAAAGCAATAAGTAGTTCAATTGCTAAAATGAAACGAGAAAGGTAAGGGGCTAACCCTTCTGAAAAACCCATTGGAATCAACTGTCCTTCTTCAAATATTTTAGTTATCCCATACATTGGTGTTGGGTACAACTTTGCAACTGCTGAAAGCAAGAATAGTGCTGAAATAAGCACACGAATAATTAGTGGTAAGTTCTTTTTCATAATATTATTTATTTTCTAATTTGATTAACGCAAAAACGGCATAGTTTAGCATATCTAAATAATTTGCATCTACTCCTTCTGATATTAGTGTTGCTCCATGATTATCTTCAATTTGCTTTACCCTAAGGATTTTTTGCAGAATTAAATCAGTTAAAGAGCTCACACGCATATCTCTCCAAGCCTCACCATAATCATGATTTTTAGCAATCATTAACTCCTTTGCAATATTAGCATGTTTACTAAAGATGTTCATAACCTCATTGTAATCCAAATCCTCAGCCAAATCAGAAACACCTAAATCAAATTGAATAAGGCCAATTACTGCATAATTTACAATTCCAACAAACTCATTAGAAATATCCTCTGCAATCTTTTGTTCTCCCTTTTGTTCTATTGATCGAATTCTTTGTGCTTTTATAAAAATCTGATCAGTTAATGAGCTGATTCTTAGTATTCTCCAAGCACTCCCATAATCTTTCATTTTCTTAGCAAAAATGTCCTCACATTTTTTTATTATTGAATCGTATTCTGCAATTGTGTTTTCCATAAAGTGTTAACAGTTAATAAAGCCGAAATATACAGCAATTATGAGCTCAAAAGAAAATATCACCAAAACCAATTCCGCCATCTTTTCAACAAAAGATGCAGTTATAATGGGAATATTAAACCTTACTGATGATTCTTTTTTTGATGGTGGAAAATACTCAAATAAAGAAGAAATAATTGCTAGATGTAAAGCAATGCTAGATGAAGGAGCAACAATAATTGATATTGGAGCACAATCATCAAGACCAGGAGCAACTCAAATATCATCAAAAGAAGAACTTAAGAAGTTAATCCCAATTATTAAATTGTTAAAAAACAATTTTCCAAACATTCTAATTTCAGTTGATACATTCTGGTCAAATACCGCAAAAGAATGTGCTCTTGTTGGAACAGATGTTATTAATGATATATCTGCTGGAGAAATGGATAAGGAAATGTTTCCAATAATTGCAGAACTTAACATTCCTTATATTATGATGCACATGAAAGGGAACCCACAAAACATGCAAAACCACCCAGAATACAATAATATTGTTGATGAGGTAAGCACTTATTTTAGCAATAAAATAGAAGAACTAAACATTTTAGGATTTAACAAAATAATAATTGACCCTGGTTTTGGTTTTGGAAAAACACTAGAACACAATTACCAAATATTAAATAATTTAGATGCTTTTAAATATCTTAAATGCCCTATACTTACTGGTACATCACGAAAGTCCATGATTTACAAACTACTAGATACAACAGCTGATAACGCACTGAACGGAACAACAATAACAAATACTATGGCTTTATTAAATGGAGCAAACATATTAAGGGTGCATGATGTAAAGCAAGCTATTGATTGCATTAAAATTACTACATTCGCAAAAAATAATTGTTAATGGAATTTCTTCAAATTGGCTTTATTGAACTTATTGATATTGCGCTAGTTGCAATATTAATCTATCAACTTTACAAAATAGTAAAAGGTACGGTTGCAATAAATATTTTTATTGGTTTAGCAGCCATTTACCTCTTATGGAAAGTAGTGTCAGCTTTTAATTTTCAGCTTTTAAGCGAAATATTAGGACAATTTATTGGTGTTGGTGTTATCATACTTGCTATTGTTTTTCAACAGGAATTAAGAAAATTCTTAATGATGATTGGAAAGGGTAAGGTTATGAAAAACAAAGGACTATTTAAATTCAATCTTAGTGTAAAACACGATAATCACCTTAATACGCATGCCATTGCAAAAGCATGTGAAGATATGGCCAAAACTAAAACAGGTGCTATTATGGTAGTTACTCAAATGGATGATTTAGCCGTATTTGCTGAAGGCGGTGTAGAAATGAATGCAGAAATTTCAGTGCCTATGATTGAAAGTATCTTCTATAAAAACAGCCCACTACATGATGGTGCTGTAATAATAAGAAATAATAAGATTATAAGCGCAAGGTGCGTATTGCCTGTAAGTAATAATGAAGATTTCCCTGGGCACTTAGGAATGAGACATAGAGCTGCTGTAGGAATTACTGAAGAATCAGATGCAATAGCTATAATAGTATCAGAAGAAACAGGCGGAATTACTTATGTAAAAGATGGAGAATTGTTTACAAAAAGAACCGCTCAGCAATTAGAACAATTCCTCAATAGAGTATTTACTCCACAATAATAAATTTCTTACTGATATTATAATCTTCAGAAGTTAAATTGATGATATAAACCCCTGCAGTTTGTGGTTTTATAATTTTAACTGCATCTTGAGGGTTGTTATAATACAGTATCCCCTTATCAATTAACTTCCCATCAATTGTAAAAACTGAATAAGTGACATCACTATCTAAACTACTTTCAATTGGTATAGTTAAATCATATGCCAATTTCTGATAAGCACTAAAATAATCAGGAACACCATAACCAAACTGATTGTCAGGATTAATATACCTATCTGCTGATTTGTAAATAACATCTTTAATTGTAGCTGGGCTTTCATTAGGTTGAGCACCCCACAAACAAGCCACCATTCCAGCTGTAATGGGAGAAGAGAAAGAAGTCCCATTCCCTGTTCGGACAGTATCAGAAGATGAAATAATAACAGTGTTTTTTCCTTGAGCAACAACATTTGGCTTTACTGCTCCATCAGCATTTGGCCCATAAGAACTGAAAGAAGCAAACTCCTCATTCTCATCAACTGCACCAACTGATAAAACATCAAAATTATCAGCAGGAGCACCTATATAATGCCAACTGCTATTCCCTGAATTTCCTGCAGAATTCACAACAATTATTCCTTTATTACATGCCATTCCAGCACCTATACTAATAGGAGCAGTTTCCCCATCCATATCCTCATAAGTATGGTTTTGCAAAGCATCATCAAAAGTAGTGTACCCTAATGATGAATTAATAATATCAGCACCTGCACTATCAGCATATTCAGCAGCACAGACCCACATGTATTCCTCAATTAAATTCTCAGAAAAAACATCTTCTGTTCTTAATAAAATATAATCAGCATCAGGGGCAGCACCAATCATTTTGCCAAATTTCTTTGCTCCCATAGTACTTAACACCATCATTCCATGAGTATGATCATCATAAACATTACAATTTCCATCAACAAAATCATAAGTACTTAAAATCTGATTTTGTAAATCAGAAAACACAGCTAACTCATCAACTTTATAGAACCCAGCATCAATCACAGCAATAGTCATTCCTTCACCAGAAAAACCCTTTTCATGTAACTTATTTCCACCTAACATTTCTAACTGATTATAAGCATCACCATAATCTAAAACATCATAATTAGCATTCCATTTTTTACCTACTGTTTTTGAGTTCTGCCAACTGCCAAAACCAATAATAGTATCTATAAATTGATAGTTTAATGATTCTACCAGCAAGCTATCATAAGTCGAAACCACCACCCCATTAAACCATTTCAATTTATTTTCTATAGTAATTCCTGCAAATTGTAAAGCCGTAACATATTCTATATTAACAGGCAAATCAGTACTATCAATAGGGATAGCAAACAACTGGCGTTTGTTAATTGTTTTTTGAGAAAGAAACTCCTCAGGAGTATTTAAACTAAAAGTTGTATTTGCTTTATTTTTGAAAAAAACAAAGTATCTAAAAGCACCATCTTGTGCAAACAGAATTGATGGAAACAATAAGATAATTAGGAGATTTTTCATGTTTTTAAAACTACATCAATTCCTCATCAATAGCTAAGTTCTGTAAAAATAAAATTGAATTTTCTATATCATTATGCAGTAATCTATCATCTGCTAAAAAAGGAACTTCATCTCTATAAATATCTAAAATACCTTCTATAAATTCGGATGATTTTGCATTCCTAAATGCAATACCTTGAGTAGCATTAAGAAGCTCAATAGCTAATATACGCTCAGTATTCTGGGCTACCTTATATAATTTTGTAGCTGCATTTGCCCCCATACTTACATGATCTTCTTGTCCGTTTGATGACACTATAGAATCCACAGAGGCAGGCGTACATAGTTGTTTATTTTGACTTGCAATACTTGCTGCCGTATATTGTGGAATCATCATTCCTGAATTAAGTCCTGGCTCTGCCACTAAAAATGCTGGCAATCCCCTTAATCCTGAAATTAACTGATAAGTTCTTCTTTCTGAAATAGAACCTAATTCTGAAAGCCCTATTGCTAAGTAATCCATTGCCATAGCTAATGGTTGCCCATGAAAGTTTCCACCAGAAATTACTTTATCTTCTCCAATAAATACTGTAGGATTATCCGTTACTGAATTAATTTCAGTTGTAAAAACTTCTTTTACATGTGAAATAACACCTTTACTTGCTCCATGTACTTGTGGCATACACCTAAATGAATAAGGGTCCTGAACATGTTCCTTCTCCCCTTTTTGTATCTCACTTCCCTCTAAGAAATCACGAATATTTTCTGCTGTTTTTAATTGTCCTTTATGAGGACGAACCATATGAATCAACTCATCAAAACATTCATTCCTACCATCAAAGGCTTCTAATGAAATTGCACCTACCATGTCTGCCATGTAGGATAATTTCTGAGATTTTAGCAAACTCCAAATCCCATAAGCTCCCATGAACTGTGTTCCATTAAGTAAGGCTAAACCTTCTTTAGATTGCAAGGCTATTGCCTCCCAACCATTCGATTTCATAATAATTTTTGTTTCTACTTCCTCTCCATCAACAATAACTTTTCCTTCTCCTAAAAGAGGTAAAGAAAGATGAGCCAAAGGTGCTAAATCACCACTTGCCCCTAAACTTCCTTGTTGAAATACAACTGGAAGAATATTTTTATTGAACATTTCAATAAGACGCTCAACTGTTTGTAATTGTACTCCTGAATGTCCATAGGATAAAGATTGAACTTTTAAAAGTAACATTATTTTCACCACATTAGTTGGAACTTTATCCCCAGTCCCACAAGAATGAGATAGCACTAAGTTTTTTTGCAACTTTCCTAAATCTTCTTTTGATATTTTATGATTACAAAGCGAACCAAAACCTGTATTTATCCCATAAATTGGAGCATCAGATTGTTCCATTTTCTTATCTAAATAATCACGGCAATCTTGTATTTTTTGTTTTGCTTTTTTGCCTAATACTAATTGTCTTTCTTCTGCAATAATTTCAGAAATAACTGAAAGGCTTAGCATTTGTTCTCCTACTTTAAAAGTACTCATTTATGATAATTCTTTTATTAAATCAGTAATGTTCAAATTACTCTGCTCACCACTTTCCATATTTTTAATCGACAATATTCCTGATTCCATTTCATCCTCACCTACCATGATAACAAACTGAACGCATTTATTATTAGCATAGGACATTTGCTTTTTCATTTTCGATTTCTTAGGGTACAGTTCCGAACTTATTCCTGCCGAACGCAATTGTTTTAATAGTGGCAAACAAAAAGCTGCCTCCTGCTCACCAAAATTAGCAAACATCACTTTCGTACTCACATCAATATTATCGGGAAACAAACCGAGTTCTTCCATCACAATATATATTCTATCAATTCCAAAAGAAATACCCACTCCTGAAACATCTTTAAGTCCAAAAATTGAAGTCAAATCATCATATCTTCCTCCACCACCAATTGAGCCAATAGCAACATCATTTGCTTTTACTTCCAGTATACAACCTGTGTAGTAATTCAGTCCTCTAGCTAGAGTAATATCAAAAATCAAATTAGCCGATTGCAAGCCTAAATTGTTAACCGAATTGATGACAAATTGCAATTCTTCTAATCCTTTTTTTCCTGTTGCTGAATTTTCCAAAAGGGATGATAAATCACCAACATTTGTCGTATTCAAAAAAGTATCTAAAATAGAAAGGGCTTCTTTTTTCACGCCTTTACTTTCCATTTCCTCTTTTACTTTATCAATGCCAATTTTATCCAGTTTATCCAGTGCAATTACAACATCATCAAATAAATCAGATGCACCCATCAATTCAACCATTCCACTTAATACCTTTCGGTTATTAATGTAAATATCAACATTCGGAATATTTAATTTTGTAAATACATCATCATACAGTTGCACTAATTCCACTTCACAGAGTAAAGAATCAGTTCCAATCACATCAGCATCACATTGGTAAAATTCACGATACCTTCCTTTTTGAGGCCTATCGGCACGCCAAACATTTTGCATTTGATAACGCTTGAAAGGGAAAGTAATATCATTTCTGTTCTGCACCACAAAACGAGCAAAAGGAACGGTTAAATCATAACGCAATGCTTTTTCAACTATCTGTTTTGTTAAGGATTTTGAAGTAGTATTTTCATCCAAAGTAGCTTTAGATAAATAATCACCTGAATTCAATACTTTAAAAATTAATCGATCCCCTTCATCACCATACTTACCTGTTAGAGTCTGAATATTTTCCATTGTAGGCGTTTCAATTGGCGCATAGCCATAGCACTCGAAAGCTCTTTTAACAGTTTCAAAAATGTAATTTCTTCTGAACATCACTTGAGATCCGAAATCACGCATCCCTTTAGGTATTGTTGGTTTTGTAGTACTCATAATTGTTTGCAAATATCGTAAATTATTATTGATAAATTTCATTAGTTTTGAATCGAAAAATTTTAAACAAATCATAATGAAATACCTCCTTATACTAACCTTATTTATCACGAATTCTTGTGGAGACAAAAAGCAACAAAAAGAAGATGTATCACAGAATCCTACTGAAATAAAAGCAATTAAAGAAATACTTAATACTCAAAAAGAATGCTGGAACAATGGCGATATTGATGGATTTATGGAAGGGTATTGGAATTCTGAAGAATTAATTTTTACATCACTAAGCCATGAACCAGCATTTGGTTGGGAAAATACTTTAGAGCGATATAAAAACAGTTACCCAACAAAAGAAAGTATGGGGAAACTTAAATTTGAATTTTTAGATTTGAAACTAATTTCAAAAAATACAGCAAGTTTGAAAGGAAAATGGGAATTGATTAGAGAAAGTGACAATCCTAATGGGCTCTTTTGGTTAGACCTTCAAAAATTTGATAAAAAGTGGTTAATAACAAAAGATTCTACAATATCATTTGAGATAAACATACCTTTATCTTTATTAGAATGTGATAAAAATAACCCTTCATAATTAATGAAAAAATACCTTTCCTTAATAAAATTTAGCCATACCATATTTGCAATGCCATTTGCTTTTATCGGTTTTTTCTTGGCAACAAAAAATTACGATTTTGAGTGGATTACTCTTTTGTATGTAGTGTTCTGCATGGTTTTTGCACGCTCGGCAGCCATGGCTTTTAACCGTTATATTGATAGAGATATTGATACTGCTAACCCAAGAACTGCTGAAGTACGAGGAATTCCGAACGGAAGTATAAAAGCAAACTCAGCTTTACTATTTGTTATCATTAACTCCTTATTATTTATTGCAACCACTTATTTTATAAATACACTTTGCTTAGCACTTTCTCCAATTGCTTTATTGGTAGTTTTAGGTTATAGTTATACCAAACGCTTTACTGCACTTTGCCATTTGATATTGGGCTTAGGTTTGGCACTTGCTCCCATTGGCGCTTACTTGGCTGTTAGTGGTGAGTTTAATATTATCCCATTATTCTTTTCAGCAGCCGTACTCTTTTGGGTAAGTGGTTTCGATATTATTTACTCTTTACAAGATGAGGAGTTTGATAAAACCCATGAACTCCATTCTATCCCTGTACAACTAGGAAAAAAGAATGCGTTAATGCTGTCAAATATTTTACATCTTCTCACTTTTTCAGCACTAAGTATTGCTGGATCATTAGGAGGATTCAGCTTATACTATTGGATAGGTTTTTCTATTTTTTCAGCACTATTAGTATACCAACATACTTTAGTTAAGGAAAATGATTTAAGTAAAGTAAATCTTGCTTTTTTCACCACAAACGGCATAGCATCCCTCATTTTTGGTGCATTTGTTATTGCTGATTTATTGCTTAAATAGTCCTTTTTTATCAATTTATTGATTTATTTTAATCTAGTAAAATAATTTTTTAGTACTTTGCTTTGCATAGTACTATATTTTTTATTTATGTTTGCAACATGAAAATTGAAAACACACAATCGCAAATGCGAAAAGGGATTTTGGAATACTGCATCCTTTCCATCTTAAAAAATGGAGAGGCCTACCCTTCTGATATTATCGAAAAGCTAAAAAATGCTAAAATGATAGTAGTGGAAGGAACGCTTTACCCCCTACTTACTCGCTTAAAAAATGCTGAACTTTTACAATACCGTTGGGAGGAATCAAGCGCAGGACCACCCAGAAAGTATTATTCTATTACTGAAAAAGGAAATACCTTTTTATTAGAATTAGATACAACCTGGAAGGATTTAGCAAAAGCAGTACGATTAACCACTAAAACACTAAAAGATGAATAAGACAGTAAACATTAACCTAGCAGGAATTGTATTTCATATTGATGAAAATGCTTTTGAAACACTAAACAATTACCTAAATGCACTTAATAATCATTTTAAAAATGAAGAAGGTAGAGATTAAATATTAAAAGATATTGAAGGGAGAATTGCTGAGCTTTTTACTGAACGAATGATAAAAAAAGAAGCGATTTCACTTACTGATATAAATGAAGTAATTACAATAATGGGCGAGCCTAGCCAATATGATGAAGAAATTGAACCAGAAAAACCGCAAGAACAGCAGCATAAAGATGAAGACTTAAGACAAGGAAAAAGAAGAAAAGTTTTCAGAGATGAGGAAGGTAGAATGATTGGTGGAGTTTGTAGTGGATTGGCTCATTATTTTGATATAAATGTCTTTTGGTTTAGAATTATATTTATAATTCTATTATTTGCAATTGGTGGAGGACCTTTAATGTATATAATTCTTTGGATTGCAATACCTTCTGCTAAAACCACTGCCGAAAAACTAGAGATGAAAGGAGAAAAAGTAAACATCAATAATATTGAAAAAAATATTAAAGATGAATTGAATATTATAGAAAATAAAATATTAGATTTTGACAAGAAATACACAAAAGAAATATTTGGAGCAAATAGTTTTTTCAGAAAAATAGTGGATTTCTTTATCCGTGTAATTACAGGGATATTTAAATTTATTGGAAGTTGCTTTGGAATTTTTTCGATTGCATTAGGCGGATTTCTTCTTTTAATTATTTTCTCTCTTTTATTTTCTAGAGAAGCAGTTTTATTCCAAAACGATTTATTATTTACGTATGTATTAAATGATTCTATCTTTAGCGACACATTAGGAACATGGCTCTTTCTCTTTATTGGAATACCAATTGTTGCAGTTATTCTGTTTGGATTAAGATTGGTTAATAACACCAAAATCCATATGAATTACAAAATAGGAATATTTGTTTTATGGCTAATATCTTTATTTTTTCTTCTTAATTCAGCAAAAGATTTTTCAATAGAATTTCAAGAAGAAGCAAAAAATACAATTATTGAAAATATAATCACAGAAAGTGATACTCTTTATTTAAGTATGAATAATGTTGATAGAGTGTTCGATAATGCATTTGACGCAAAAGGATTTAAAGTCACTCCTTTTGAAGATAACTTAATCGGCAATGGAATGCAGTTAGATGTTGTAAAAAGTAAAAATGATGAATTTAATTTACTTAAAGAAGCTACTGCAAGAGGTAAAAATAAGCATTTAGCAAAAAAAATGACAGAAGGAATTGGTTTTGAATTTACACTAGAAGATGATAATCTAATTTTTTATGACTTTTTCACTATTTCTACACAAGAATGGCGTATGCAAGAATTAGATTTAACTTTAGAATTACCTGTTGGTATGGTTGTTTTCTTAGATCATAGTTTAGAGGACTTAATTTACGACATTAAAAATGTTCATAATATGTGGGATTATGATATGCTTGGCCACTATTGGAAAATGGAGAAAGAAGGTCTTAGTTGTATTAGTTGTGAATAACAAAAAAGATATATTTGTCGAATGAAAAAAGAAACAATTAAAAAAGATTCTGAGTACTATATTGGTGTTGGCTTATGTTTTGGTGTAGCATTTGGTGCTGTTTTCGATAATATTGGCTTAGGTATTTGTCTTGGTTTAGTTTTTGGTGTAGCCATGCAAAAAAGAAATTCTAATACTCAGGAATCTCCATAGGTTGTGCATTTGTTTTACCTTTTTGTAGATCAAATAAAGGAGGGTGTGATGGACGTAAAGAAAATCTAACTTTAAAATGACAAGAAAAGAAATATTTATTAAGGCACTTCATCTAGCTAAAACACCCATAATAGTTTCTCTGTTTGTCACTCCAATTCGTTTTTTACTTGAACTAGCTGGATTACCTGAAAATATTATTTTCATTATTGGACTACTCTGGCTAACCTTAGCGTTTGCAGTTTATTGGGGTATTAAATTATTTGAAAAACAACGTCAATTCCTTCTCTTACTCTTGAGTTTAATTATATTTGCACCTGTTTCGAGACTTACAGTTGTAATTGCTTGGTTGATTGATACTAGATGGCAAATAGGGACTCATTATGTCCTGATTCATGATAGTCTTGCGCAAGCTGCATTTCAACAAGTTGTTTTCGGTTCTTTAATT
>CAJQHO010000025.1 GCA_905478185.1 uncultured Flavobacteriales bacterium
TGTTCATGATTCTTACTTCTATGTAATATTTCAGTAACTAACCAAAGCACTCCTAATGATAATAACATCCCAACATAAGGAGGTAAGTGAGTAACAGTTTTAAAAACCGGAACAAATAGTAGTCCTGCTACTCCCATGTAAAAGATTAAGTTTCTTTCGAATGGAGTGGTTGGGTCAGTATAATGTTCTTTGCTTTCGACATTAACAGGACGACTAATATCTCCTTTTAGTCTGAAAGTTAAATAAATTAAAGGAACTATTGCACAAACTACTGAAGGTAAAAATACTGATGTAATGATATTAGCAGCTGTTACTTGCCCGCCAATCCAAAGCATAATAGTAGTTATATCACCTATTGGCGACCAGGCTCCACCTGCATTAGCTGATAGGATTACCATTCCAGCAAACATCCACAAATCTTCTTTATCTTTAATCAGTTTGGTAAGTAAAGCAGCCATAACAATTGCTGTTGTTAAATTATCTAAAGCAGCAGAAAAGAAGAAAGTTATAATACTTAAAATCCACAATAAAGCAACCCTTTTGTTAGTTGTAATTTTATCAGTAATAATTGAAAATCCTTCATGTGCATCAATTAATTCTACAATAGTCATGGCCCCCAAAAGGAAGAATAAAATTTCAGCAATATCCACCAAATGGTGTGATAAATGTTCGTTTATATGATGTGCATCAACTCCAGAGAATGCATAAAGTGCCCATCCTAATCCTCCAATAATAAGTGCTGAAGCTGCTTTGTCAACTTTAATTGAGTGCTCTAAAGCAATTGCCATGTATCCTAAAACGAATACAATAATCATAAGTGTAATAATCATAAATTTTTGTTAGTTGTTTATTTTAAAGTTATTTTTGTAAATATACTGTTGTACTTGGGAAAGCAAAATCACTATTGTGTTTCTTTACAATTTCCATTATTTTATAATTGACATCTTCCTTCACATCAATTAAATCATTCCATTTTGGGCTGTCAACAAAGTACATAACCAAGATATCTAAAGAGCTTGATCCAAATTCTTGGAAGCGTACCTTTCCTTCTTGATTTGTTTTTGGATGTTGATTAATCATTGCTTGAATGTCAGTTACAATTGCTTTTATTTGTTCAGGAGCAGTTTCGTAAGTCAAACCAATATTGAACTTAACTCTTCTTACAGGTCGCATTCCTAAATTATCCAGCTCTGCATCAATCATTTTTTTGTTAGGTACAGTCACTAAGCTTTTGTCAAAAGTTCTGATTCTTGTACTTCTAAATCCTACTTTTTCCACAGTACCTGTAACCGTTCCAACCGTAACAGTGTCGCCCACAGTAAAAGGTTGATCAAAAAATATAGTGAAAGAGCCTAGTAAATTTTCTAAACTTTCTTTGGATGCCATAGCTAAAGCAATACCTCCAATCCCTAAACCTGCAGCTAAGGCTGTAATATCTACTTCAAAAACATTTCCCATTACAATTACTAATGCAAATATATAAGTGATAATTTTTGCAATCTCAACAATAAAAGGAATTAGTTGATCATCCATTTTGTTTTCGGTGGCTTCTGCTCTTTTATTCAGAATTAAACCTATAAAATCTATTACTTTTAAGAATATCCAAAAAATAGAATACACATATATAAGAGAAAACCCTTTGTTGATTAGCATTTTTAATCCTAGTTCATTTTCTGGAGCTAAATTCCAAACTTCAGGGTAGTTGATATGTGAACTTCCTAAGTAAATAATAGAAAGCATTATGAATAATCCAATTGGTTTGGTGAGTAAAGTATCAAATTTATCTACTCCTACTTCCGCTCCTTTTTTGCCTACAATTTTAAAAAGTAAATGACTTAAATATTTTGAGATTAGCTTTTTGAAAAGTAAACCTACAAGTACAGCTCCAATAAACCAAGAATAATCAAGCAAAGTATTGCTTAAAAATTCTATTTGCAAAAATTCTGTTTCCATAATTTAATTTTAGTTAGACTAGTTCTTTTAGTGCAATTTCAAAAGCTGTTTTTGAAATGTGCGTTTTACTATTATTAATTGCGTGTGATTTTATTAATGCGTTTTTAATGCAATCTGAAGTGTCAGCAAAAATTGATTTATCACTCATTTCAATTTCATCTTCCATTAAGTAAGCAAAAACCCTAGCCATTCCACAATTTGCAATAAAGTCAGGTAATACACTTACTCTTGCGTCAGCACTTTTTGAAATAGGGCCAAAGAAAATTTCTTTATCAGCAAAAGGCACATTTGCTCCTGCTGAAATTACTTCCAAACCATTTTTAACCATTTGGTCTAATTGGCTTTGAGATAATAACCTTGATGCTGCAGCTGGTACAAAAATTTCAGCTCCAATACTCCATATCTTTTCATTTGCTTCTTCAAATGACATCATGTTGTTAGCTTCTAAAAAGTTTGAGCTTCTATCCTCTAAGATTGATTTAATTTCATCAAAAGTATATCCTTCAGTATTAATTACTCCTCCTACTTTATCAATAATTCCAACAATAATTCCTCCTTCTTGTGCTAAATAATAAGCAGCAGCACCAGCCACATTTCCCCATCCTTGTACGATTACTCTTTTTCCTTTAACTTCTCCTCCATAAATATTGTAGTAGTGCAGAATTGCTTCTGAAACTCCATATCCAGTGATTAAATCTCCAACTGAGTAATCTTTATTTGGGTTAGGAGTAAGTTTTTCATCTCTTACAATTAATGGAACTCCTTCTGATAATTGATTGATGATTTTCATTGTACCTTCCTCATCTTTTTTGTGGTGTCCTCTTACAATTCCTTCAAGAGGAAATAAAATTCCTTCATTTTTACACATTGGCATTACTTCATGAACTTCATCAACATTCATATCTCCACCCGTCCCATAATATGTTTTTAGTAATGGTTTAGCTGCAGCATACCATCTTTGTAAAACTTCTTTTTTTCTTGGATCTCTAGGGTCAAAATTAATTCCTGATTTACCACCACCAATTGGAGGTCCGGCAACTGTAAATTTTACTTCCATAGTTTTTGCAAGTGCCAAAACTTCATCTTTTGTTACACCTACTCTCATTCTTGTCCCTCCAGCAGCAGCACCACCTCTCAATGAGTTGATCACTATCCATCCTTCAGCATCAGTTTCAGCATCTTGCCATTCAAATACTACTTCTGGTTTTTTATCTTCAAACTTCTTTAGTAACTCTTCCATTATATAGCGATTAAATTTTTTGCAAATGTATCAATAAGACAACAGATAATTGATAAGATATGTTAGATTTTTAATGATAATATTTGTAAATGATTCCTCCGCAATTATCATGTTTTGCTCCAGTGACTGATTTTAGGCAATTTACTTCATTTCTTAACCTTAAAACTCCTAAAAAAGCAAAGATTAAAGCTTCCTTAAAATTGATTGTATCTTTACTTGGAATAATAATTTCTGATGTTGAATAGTGTTGAATTCGGCTCATTAAATAAGTGTTAAAAACCCCACCTCCTGTAAATAATGCTGATTTATCTTTCAAAAACACACCAATTTGCATTGCAATATGTTCGCAAAAAGTATGTAGAATATCTTCTGATTTATATTCTTCTATAAGTAAAGGATTGATAAATTTTTCTACCCATTCTCTTCCTAAGGATTTAGGAGCATCCTTTTTATAAAAGTCTAAATTATTGAATTTTATTAATAGCCCAGGTATTAGTTTTCCTCTTTCTGCAATTTCCCCTTTTTCATCAAATTCAATACCTAATTTTTGACTTATTTTATTCATCACAATATTTACAGGACAAATATCAAATGCCTTAATGCTATTGTTTCCTTCTTTAATTGAAATATTAGCAAACCCTCCAAGATTGATACAGTATTTAAAATCAGAAAAAAGGTGTAAATCTCCAATAGGAACTAAAGGAGCACCTTGTCCACTTAGGGAGATATCTAAACTTCTAAAATCATTGATTGTTGTAGTTTTAGTTTTTTTAGAAATAGTTTTCCCACAACCAATCTGCAGAGTATATTTATTTTCAGGTTCATGAAAAATTGTATGACCATGACTCGCAATAAAATCTACTTTTTCTCTTAGCAAAAATGAGCTGATTATTTCTCCTAAAAATCTTCCGTAATCTTTATTAATTTTTGTGATTTCTTCTTCATTTTCAAGATGTAATTCAGCTAAAGTTTTTTTCCATAAATTAGAGTATTTTATTGTTTCAGATTTAATTATTTCAAATGCCCATTTATTTGCTTTAGTAAAAGTGCAAATTGCTAAATCCACTCCATCTAATGATGTCCCTGACATCACTCCTAAAACTCTGTATTGCACATTCTCAATCATCAATTCTCAAAAGTAGTTTAAAAAATGTATTTTTGCATGAATTTTTAAAAAAGCACAAAGAATGAATTTTGAATTGACTGAAGAGCAAATTGCAGTGAGAGATGCGGCAAGAGAATTTGCTCAAACAAAGTTATTACCTGGAGTCATTGAAAGAGATGAAAATCAAACTTTTCCAGCAGAACAAATCAAGGAGCTTGGAGAATTGGGTTTCTTAGGAATGATGGTTGACCCAAAATATGGTGGCTCAGGAATGGATGCAGTTTCTTATGTTTTGGCAATGGAAGAAATTTCAAAAGTAGATGCCTCATGTTCAGTTGTAATGTCAGTTAATAATTCATTAGTTTGTTGGGGACTTGAAACTTTTGGTACTGAAGAGCAAAAAGAAAAATATTTAAAACCTTTAGCAACTGGTGAAATTATTGGTGCATTTTGCCTTTCTGAGCCAGAAGCCGGTTCGGATGCTACATCACAACAAACAACAGCGATTGATAAAGGAGATCATTATTTATTAAACGGAACAAAAAACTGGATTACAAATGGAAATTCAGCTTCTGTTTATTTAGTAATTGCTCAAACTGATGTAGAAAAAGGACACAGGGGAATCAATGCTTTTATTGTTGAGAAAGGAATGGATGGTTTTGTTGTAGGACAAAAAGAAAATAAACTTGGAATTAGAGGTTCTGATACACATTCATTAATGTTTACAGATGTAAAAGTTCCAAAAGAAAATAGAATTGGGGAAGACGGATTTGGATTTACTTTCGCAATGAAGACTTTATCAGGAGGAAGAATTGGAATTGCTGCACAAGCATTAGGTATAGCATCAGGAGCATATGAATTAGCTTTACAATATTCTAAAGAAAGAAAAGCATTTGGGAAAGAGATTTCTAAACACCAAGCAATTGCATTTAAATTAGCAGATATGGCTACTGAAATTGAAGCTGCAAGATTGTTGTGCTTAAAGTCAGCTTGGTTAAAAGATAACGGAAAGAATTATGATAAAATTGGAGCAATGGCAAAAGTATTTGCTTCAGAAACAGCTATGAAAACTACTGTTGAGGCAGTACAGGTACATGGTGGTTATGGCTTTGTAAAAGAATATCATGTAGAACGATTAATGCGTGATGCAAAAATTACTCAAATTTATGAAGGAACTTCTGAGATTCAGAGAATTGTAATCTCTCGTGCTATTTTAAAATAAAAATTATGAAAAAACTAATCTTATTATCATTTTCAATTTTGTTTGCTCTTGGAATAAATGCCCAGATTGATATTGATAAATCAAAAATTAATCCAGCTTATTTGAAGTTTCTACCTTCAAATGCTAATCCTGAAGATTTGCGCCCATCTGATATTCCATCAGAGCAAGTCCTTAAACAAATGGGACTTTCTGATGAAGAAATTGCAGAAGCAATGGCTTTTAAGAATAGTACTGGTAAGTATGCGAAAAATGGAAATGAAGCAGTTGAAGTAAATGATAATTTGTCTAAGTTCTACGAAACTTTTGGAGATACTTTAGTCGCTGATACTACTACTTATCCAAAAGCTAGAATTTATGGTCAAGATGTTTTTAGAAATAATGAGTTGTCATTTTATCAAAAAGCATTGGATGCAAAAGCTCCTGAGAATTATAAAGTTGGAAGTGGTGATGAAATATCTATTTCAGTTTGGGGTTATTCTGAGTTTTCAGAAAATTTAATAGTTGATGAAAGAGGGTATATTACGCCTAGTTCTTATGGTAGAATTTATGTAAAAGGACTTACTTTTAAGAGAATGCGTTCTCTGTTAAAAAGTAAGTTTGGATCTTTCTTGGATATGAAAAACTCTGAGATTGATGTTACACTTTCATATTCTAGAGTGATTATAGTAAATATTGTTGGAGAAGTTTACAATCCTGGATCATATAGTATTCCTGCAATCAATACTGCATTTAATGCATTGATTGCGGCAAACGGGCCTAATCAGTTAGGGACAGTCCGTAATATTTATATTAAAAGAGATGGTAAAACTGTTGATTCTTTAGATGTGTATCAGTTCTTGTTTAACCCAATTCGATCACAAGATATTTATATGCAAGATGGAGATTATCTTTTTGTACCTCCTGCAAAGCATATTGTTGAGGTTAGTGGTGCTGTAAATCGTCCTTATACTTATGAGGCAAAAACAGGTGAGTCTGTTGCAAGCTTAATTAAGTATGCTGGTGGATATACTACTAATGCTTTTTCTGATGTTGTTACTTTAAAGAGTATTGAATATAATTCAATAAAAGTAAATGATGTTCATAATGATCACGCTAAATCTACTACTGTTAAGAATGGAGATGAGATTATTGTAAATACTATTTCTAATAAAATATCGAATGTTGTTACTGTAAAAGGAAGTATAGGTGTGGCAGGTGATTATGAATTTATTAGGGGTGAGAAATTATTAGATTTATTAAATAGATCTAAGTGTATTGCAGATAAAACTTTCTTGGATAAAGTATATATCATTAGATTAAATGAGGATAGAACAAAAACACATATTTCAGTAAATTTAGAATCAGTTTTAAAAGATGTAAATCATAAGGATAATATTTATCTAAAAGAATACGATATAGTAAGAGTGCTTTCTATTGATGATTTTTATGATGAGTTTTCTGTATCAGTTTTAGGAGCAGTTAGAAGTGGTGGAGAATTTGATTTTGGAGT
The DNA here is from genome assembly GCA_905478185.1 of uncultured Flavobacteriales bacterium. Lineage (GTDB taxonomy): Bacteria > Bacteroidota > Bacteroidia > Flavobacteriales > BACL11 > UWMA-0277. Next base: position 7,010 of record CAJQHO010000025.1, read on the forward strand.
TGGAATGACTTTGCAAGATGTTTTGTTACAATCAGGAGGATTAACTCAACAAGCAGAAGGAAGTAGAGTAGAAGTAAGTAGAATCATGGATTATGATATTTCATCTAATAAATTAAAACCAAGAAGAGCAGTTGTAAAAACAATTTCTATTGGTGAGGATTTAGTGTTAAGTAATGAAGCTATGGATTTTGAATTACAACCATTTGATCAAATTTTTGTTAGAGAAAATCCTGATTTTGAAGATGCGAAAAATGTTGTTTTAACTGGAGAAGTAAAATATCCTGGGACTTATACTTTGCTTTCAAAAGATGAAAAGATTTCATCAGTAATTAAAAGAGCTGGAGGATTAACAAATTACGCTTATTTGGATGGAGTAAAGATGTATAGAAGGTTTGCGAATCAGATAACTGATGAAGTTGAGCTAAATATCCCAGATGCTATTTTAGATTCCATCTTAACTGATGTTGAACTTTCCAATATTTATAACAAGGAATTGTTAAATCGTGAAATTTTAAAATCTAAAAGCATTAGCATTGATAGCTTAGTTTATGATGTTGTTTATTTTAATATGAAAGAAGCAATGTCAAACAAATCAAAACATAATTTGGTTTTATTAGAAGGTGATAGTATTATTATACCCAAGCATCTTGATTTAGTTCATATAACTGGGGATTTAAATAATCTTAATGGAAATTCAATTTCCGCACCCTTTTTTAGCAGAAGAGCTAATTATTATGTAAATAATTTTGCCGGAGGGTTTTCTAAAGATAATAAAAAGTCAAGTACCATTGTAGTGCATGCAAATGGAGTTTCAAAGAAATCAATAAATCTTGGGTTATTTTCAATTTTCCCTAAGGTAAAGCCTGGTTCCACTATTAAAGTAGTAAGTGAGCATAAGGTGAAAAGAAGAAAAAAAGAAGATGTTGATTATAATAAACACATTGAAAGTGTAATAACAAAAATTACTGCAATCATGTCATTGTATTTATTAATAGAACGTGTTAATGGTCAATTCTAATGGAACAGTATAATGATGAAATACAGTTAAAAGATATTCTGATTAAATTATCAGAATATAAAACCTATTTATTAAAGAAAAAATTTACAATTATTGGATTTTCGTTTTTATTTTTTCTAATTGGAGTTATTAATGCAATTTATACTGAAACAAAATACAATGCTGAGCTTACCTTTGTTGTTGAAGGAGAAAAAGGAGGGGGTTCATTAGGTTCAATGTCAGGAATTGCATCTCAATTTGGTTTTGATATAGGCGGGAGTGAAAGTGCAACTTTCAGTCAGAGTAATATATTAGAGCTTTTAAAATCAAGAGGAGTTATTGAAAATACTCTTTTACAAAATATCAAAGTTAATGGAAAAGAGGATTTGCTTATAGAGCATTATCTTGAGCTCAATAAAGTTAAAGAATCTTGGTTGGAAAATGATGATTTTGATGGGATTTCATATCATGATAAATCTACTTTTACTCATGATAGTATTAGTGGTGGGATTTGGAAAAATATTATTGAAAACAAACTTATTGTAGAGCTAGAATCAGATGAAGCTAATATTATAACTTTGTCTTACTTGTCGGTAAATGATGAATTTGCAAAAGGTTTTGTTGAATCTTTGATTGGAGAAATGAGTAAAATGTATATCTCACATCAAACTGCTCAAGCAAATAATACTTTGGATTTTTTGCAAAATAGAGCAGATTCTGTTTTTTCAGAGCTAGAAATAGCGGAGGAAGATTTTGCTAGAATTAAAGATATCAACCAAAGAATTGTAAAAGCATCTGGAAGGTTGAAGGAGTTGCAATTAATGAGAAGGGTAGAGGTGTTAAATGCTATGTATTTGGAGATTGTAAAAAACCTTGAGCTTTCAAAGATTACTCTTTTAAATCAAACTCCAATTATTAATATTATTGATGTGCCAATTTTACCTCTTGATGAAGATAAAAAATCCAAAACTTTAGCTGGTCTGTTAGGTGGTTTTTTAGGAGGATTTCTTTCCTTGTGTTTCTTTATATTTAGGAAACTATTTAAAGATGCTTTAGCTGAGGTTTAGAGTAAGACTTTCAACTCTTCTAATCCAATCCTTCTTGATCCTTTTAAAAGTATAGTTTTATTTTGAATAGGATTTGATTCAAGAAATCCTTCAAATTCTTTCCTGCTTTGAAATGCATTTTTGTAAATAAGAGCAAATTCCTTTCCAATAAAGATTGCCTCAAGGGTTAATTTTTTTGTAAGATTAATAATCTCAAGATGCTCTCTTTTTGAGTGCATTCCTAGCTCTAACATATCTCCTAGGATACAAATTTTATTTTTATAATTTTGTTTAGCAAAAGATGTGAGCATTGCTTTCATACTAGAAGGGTTAGCGTTATATGCATCAAGAATTAAGGTATTTCTTGTCGTTTTAACTACCTCCGAACGATTATTTGTAGGGATATATTCCTCAATAGCAACCTTGATGTTGTCGTCTGAAATTCCAAAAAATTCTCCAACACATATAGCAAGCATAATATTATAAAATTGATAATCCCCTATCAGATTTGATTGAATAGATATATTATTGTATTCTAAACTTATAGATGGAGTGTTTTTAGTTGTTATTCCTTTGAAATTCCCTTTTTCACCATAAGTAAATCTTTTTAAATTTTTAGATAAGTTAAGTAAAAGCTCATCATTAGAATTTACAAATGCAATCCCTTGGTTTTCATGCAGATATTTGTATAGTTCATTTTTTGTATTAATTACTCCTTGTATGTCTCCAAAACCCTCAAGGTGAGCAGCTCCAATATTTGTTATTGCTCCATGAGTCGGATTTGAAATAGAGCATAAAAATTCAATTTCTTTTTGATGATTTGCTCCCATCTCTATTATGGCAATTTCTTGCGTATTTGATATTTCTAAAAGACTTAAAGGAACGCCAATATGATTGTTCAGATTTCCTTTTGTTGAATAACAGTTTTTTTCGGATGATAAAACAGCATTAATTAACTCTTTAGAAGTTGTTTTCCCATTCGTACCTGTAATTCCAATTATTGGAATGTTAAGCTGTTTTCTATGCAATGTTGCGAGTTCTTGAAGCGTTGCTAAAACATTATCTACTAAAATAGTATTAGAACTGTTTGCATATTCTTTTTCATCAATAATTGCAAAACTACAACCATTCTTAATTGCTTTGTCTGCAAATTTATTGCCATTGAAGTTCTCGCCTTTTAATGCAAAGAATAAACTTCCTTTCTCAATTTTTCTTGTGTCCGTACATATGGACGGGTGCTTTTGAAAAATTGTATAAAGATCTTCAGTAGTCATTTTTGTATAAAACAAAACCCCATGTTTAGTGGGGTTTTGAAGTTTTTATTTTATAAGAGATTATTTTCTTTTCTTATTGTAATCAACTCCTCTTCTTTGATTGTTTTTTTCTCTACTAACAGGAGCCCCAACTCTATCCATTGCACATCTAAACCCAATTGCATCAGTAGATTGATCTTGATCTAGAAATCTTCTTGTTCCTGGATTTAACCAATAAGCTCTATCTTTCCATGATCCGCCTTTAAATACTCTAGTTCTATCAGTAATTAATGAAGATTCTCCATAAGCATACATTTCATTACTATTTCCTTCAGGGGCATTATCTTTGTATTTAGATGCAGTTTTATTCCATTTGTCAATTTGAACTCTTGCTGTATCAACTTCCATTTTTTCGTCTAAGAAATTATTCCAATCGATTCCCATTTGAGATTCAATATCTCCATTTAAGTAATTAATGTTATCTGCTTTTTTATAGTTTCTTCTGTAAGCATTTCCTTGAACATCTACAGGAACCATTTGTACTCTACCTAAACTATCAACTTCCTCAATAAATCCATCTTCATCAGTTTTTTGAGTTAAGTAAACATTTCCTCTAAAACTTCTGTGATCTGCAGTAGTAGTTTGCTCTATAATAGGCCTGTAAACATCCATTACCCATTCAGCAACATTTCCTGCCATATTGTATAATCCGTAATCATTTGGCCAGTAAGCTCTAACAGGGGACGTAATATCAGCATTATCATTTAAGCTACCTGCAACTCCCATATTATCACCTCTTCCTCTCTTGAAGTTAGCCATTATTTCACCTTGATTGTTTTTACTTCCATTTCTTAATGAAGAACCATTCCAAGGGTATAATTTCCTTTCATCAGTATTTTCTTCTTGAGTATTTCCTACATATCCTAGTGCAGCAAATTCCCATTCAGCTTCAGTAGGCAATCTGTAAGAAGGTAATAATAAACCATCTTCCATTTTTATGATTCTACTTTTCTCTCCACTACCATAATTCTCATTAGTAAGATTTCTTGGGTTTCTTCTTACAATTCCTTCATATTGTCCTTGTAAGTAAGATTGAGTTGTGAATACATTATCATCCATTTGCTCCATATCTTCTTGTAAGATACCATTATCAATAAGTATTCTCTCATTTACTCTGTCCGTTCTCCATGCACAATAATCAGTTGCTTGTTGCCAGCTCACTCCAACTACAGGATAGTTTTTGTATGCAGGGTGTCTTAAATATTGCTTTACAAAAGGTTCATTATATCCTAATTTATCTCTCCAAACTAAAGTGTCAGGTAAGGTTTTCTTGTAAACTTCTGGGTAAGACCCTCCGTAAACTCTGTTTACCCAGAATAAGTATTCTAAATAGTCAATATTTCTTACTTCAGTTTCATCCATATAGAAAGAAGATACAGTTTGTCTTCTTGGAATGTTATCCCATTCATACATTACATCTTGCTCTACTCTTCCCATAGTGAAAGATCCACCTTCTACAAACATCAACCCAGGGCCTGTAGCTTGTTCAATAAAACGCTCGTTAGTTTCGTAACCGCCATTCTTTGCATTATTGTATTCCCATCCTGTAGTTGATGATTCTTTTTTTGAGGAACATGATGCTATAATCATGATACTACTAAGTGCTAAAATTAATTTATTTGTTTTCATCATTTTTTATTAATATGATTGTTATTGTTTTATGTTAACTAGAATTGCGGACAACTTATTGTGTTGAACGATTTTCCTTTAGAGTGACAAGGCATGAATAAAGTAAATGACAATTCATGAGCACCTAGCGTGTTGCTATTTTTTAAATTACTTACAGTAATATCATAACTGTAACCAAACTTGAATGTTTCTTGAATTAATCCCATCATTATAATAAATGAGTCAAAATTATTTAAACTGTTTCTTGCCCATAAGCCACCAACAACAGGCCCTTGTTTAGCATAAATCCCATAATTGAATTGTTGAAATTCTGATTGGCTTTGGTATAAAAAGTTAGGTGAAATTGTAAATGCATTGTGCGAATATTTGTTCACAACAATATTTCCTCCTGCATGTGCTGTTATTTTAGTTGGCAACTCACTTTCACTAATAAAACCTTGATTAGGCATTGTCATGTGATGTGCGGCAAATCCAAAGAATATGTTCTCAGAATACCCTAAAACTCCTGCAGAAAAATCAGGGAAGCTTTTAGATGTAGGGTTATTTACAACATCTTCCTGTGTTGGATAAACAAATCCTTGTTGAGCATCAATCATATCCCCAAAAGTAAGATCACTCCAATCTAACTGAATCATTCTATAAGATGCTTCAAAACCAGCTTTTACAGCAAACTGATGATTTACTTTTAATCTATAAGAATATTGTAATGCTAAATGAGTTGTATTTAAGTTTCCTGCACCAGCTCTATCTTGAGCAACTAAAATTCCTAAGCCTCCTCCAATTGAGTTAATATGTTGATCGAATGATGCAGAAGTTGTAATATAGGTTCTGCCTATTCCAGGCCATTGATCTCTGTAATTTAAATTTGCTCTTGGACAATCGTTACTACCAGCAAAAGCAGGATTTAAATATAAAGGATTGGCGTAAAACTGACTAAATGCAGGATCCTGCGCTTGAGCGGTATCACTCATAAAAATAGCAACAGCTACTGCAAAAAATATTTTGGAAAATCTATTCAACATAAATTTGTTTTTTCTTAATTTCAATTTCACAAAAATAAACAAATTATTTAAAATTCTCTTTTACTAGTAGAAAATTGTAAAATAAATACATTTTTTGTACGTTATACCTTTGTTTTTAAAAGGATATATAGATTTGCACTTATGAATAAAAGAATTTTTATTGCTTTATTTTTTACTGTTTTTTGTGCAGGATTATTTGCTCAAAATAGTTCTGTTTTAGCACAAGGAGATTGGTATAAAATATCAACAACAAAAAATGGAATTTATAAGCTTTCTTACTCTAGTGTTATAGATTTAGGAATTGATGTAAATAATCTTCAAATTAGTGCAATAAAACTGTATGGAAATGGAGGTGGAATGTTACCTCATTTAAACTCAGATTTCAGACATAATGATTTGCCAGAAATGGCTATAAAAATTTATGATTCTAACAATAATGGTGTTTTTGAGAGTTCTGATTATATTTTGTTTTATGGTATGTCTGCTAATATTTGGAAACTTAACGCTTCCTCAAACCTTTTTGAGCATAAGACTCATCTGTTTTCGGATAAGGTGTATTACTTCTTAACTGTTGATAATCACGATGAAGGAAAGAGAGTTGAATTGAAAAATACCTTGCTGAATCCAACAAAAACAATAACAGATTATAATGCGTTTTCATATCATGAGCAAGAACTAGAGAATATTATTCATTCTGGTAAAAAATGGTTTGGTGAAAGGTTTTCCTATGATAATAGCCAGAATTTTTCTTTCAGTTTTCCTAATTTAATTCTTTCGGAAGCTGTGAATATTAAAACTGCAGTTGTTGGTCGTTCTTTACAATCTTCAAACTTTAAAATAAATGCAAATTCAACTTTTTTAAGCACCTTAAATGTCCCAAATGTTGTAACTACTTATGCAACTGAATATGCAAAAGAGGCATCAAATAATTCTCTGTTTAATTCTAATTCTTCAAATATAGATGTGAATTTAGAGTATTCTTCAGGTGATAGTGGAGCAGAGGCTTGGTTAAATTATATTGAGGTTAATGCAAGAAGAGAATTAAAACTTAGTGGGAATTATTTAACTTTTAGAGATGTTGAAAGTCAATCTGATGAAATCGGAAAGTTTGAAATAGAGAATGCTAATGGAGTGAGTGTTTGGGATGTTTCGGATCCAACAAATGTATTGGAGTTACCAACCAATTTAGTTGGAAATGTATTGTCTTTTAATGATTCTTTGAACTCTATTAATGAGTACATGGCATTTAATTCTTCAGCTTATTTAACTCCAACGTTACATTCATCTGTCGCTAATCAGGATTTGCATGGGATTTCTAATAATATTGAATTTGTTATTGTTTCTCATCCTGATTTTTTCTCAGCAGCTAATCGTTTAGCAGACTTTCATTTGGAGAAGGATAACATGAATTCAATTGTTGTAACTCCTCAACAAATTTATAATGAGTTTTCATCAGGAATGCAAGATGTAAGTGCAATTCGTGATTTTTTAAAACATCAATATGATAAAGAAAATTCAGCTCTTAAATATTTACTTCTTTTTGGTGATGGCTCATATGACCCTAAAAATAGAGTAGATAATAATACGAACTTTATAGTAACTTATCAGTCAGCAAATTCAACTCATCCTACACAAACCTATGTAACTGATGATTATTTTGGTCTTTTAGATGATGATGAGGGGCTGTTTATTAATGATTTGGTTGATATTGGGATTGGAAGATTTCCAGTAGCTACACTTAAAGAAGCAAATATTCTAGTTGATAAAGTTGAACGATATTATGAAGAACCTTCTTTTGGAAGTTGGCGTAATGATGTGGCATTTATTGCTGATGATGGTGATGCAGATGATGGAAATACACATATGTGGCAAGCTGATAGTTTAGCAAATCATTTAGCAGATAATTATGATGAGATAAATATTCAGAAAATATATTTAGATAATTATTATCAGGAATCAACTCCTGGAGGCCCTAGAAGTTCAGCTACTCAAAGTGCAATAAATAACAAAGTAGATAAAGGAGCTCTACTTATTAATTATACTGGACATGGTGGGCCTTTAGGATTGACTCAAGAAAGAATTTTAGAAGTTGATCAAATTAACAAATGGAGTAATATTGATAATCTTCCATTATTTATGACGGCTACTTGCAAATTCTCCTATTTTGATAACCCTGAAGAGAAATCAGCAGGAGAATATGTTTTGTTAAATGAAAATGGAGGGGCTATAGCTTTATTAAGTACAACTCGTTTGGTTTTTGTGGGTCCTAACTACAACTTAAATACAAAGTTTATTCAGAATATTTTTAAAAAGCAAGATGATGAGTTCCCAAGGTTGGGGGATTTATTTAAAACCACCAAAGTGTTGAGCGGAACTTCAGCTAATAATAGAAATTTCACACTACTAGGAGATCCTGCCTTACGTTTGGCATATCCTAAATATGATGTAAGAACAACAATTGTTTCAGACACTTTAAAAGCGCTTTCAGAAGTAACTATTGAAGGAGAAATTGAGGAAGGTGGTATTTTTATTTCTGATTTTAATGGTACAATTTATCCCACAATTTATGATAAAGAACTTATTAAAACAACTTTAGGGCAAGAGAGTTGTACTCCTATGCCTTACCGAGATCAAAATAATATTTTATATAAAGGTGCTGCAACAGTAAAAGATGGAGAATTCTCTTTTTCTTTTATCGTCCCTAAAGATATTGCTTATAATTATGGTGCTGGTAAAATCTCGTATTATGCTGTAAGTGATGATGAAATTCCTGTTGATGCAAGTGGAAGTGAAAAGGAATTTGTAATTGGTGGAAGTGCTGATAATGTTGTTTATGATTATGATGAAGCAGAATTGAGTCTTTTTATTAATACTCGAACTTTTAAAGATGGAGGAGTAACTGATGAAAACCCTGTTTTGTTAGCTGATATATTTGATGAGAGTGGAATAAACACGGTTGGAAACGGAATTGGACATGATATTACTGCTGTGTTGGATGGAAACACTGCTAATCCTTATGTGTTAAATGATTTTTATGAAGCAGCAAAAGATGATTTTACAAAAGGAATAATCAATTTTCCATTCTATAATTTGGAAAAAGGAGAACATACGCTCACCTTAAAGGTTTGGGATGTATTTAATAATTCTTCTGAAGCAACAATTAGTTTTTTCGTTTCTGATGAAAATGAATTTACAATTGCTGATTATATTACTTACCCCAATCCATTTTCTACTTCTACTGATATTTATTTCCAGCATAATAAACCAAACCAAAATTTGGGTGTAGTGCTTGAGATTTACTCTATCACTGGCGTTTTAGTAAAGCAATTTGAAGAAACTTATACCGATAATGGTTATAGAATTGGTCCTATTAATTGGAATGGAAAAGATGAGTATGGAGGGCAAATTAGTGCAGGTATGTATATTGCAAAATTGGATGTTTATTCTGATGATGGAGATTTTACCTCAAAATCTATCAGAATTATACTAATGCCTTAATAAATGCGTTTAATCACACAATAAAAAGAAGTATATTTGCAAACTAAATTTTAAAAATGAAACAACTAATTGGAATTTTAAGTGCATCATTAATGATGTTTTCTGCTTTTCCTCAAGGAAATGAGATTGATTATAGTGATTTGACAGGTGGTTTAAATACAATTACAACTGCTGTTCCTTTTTTAATGATATCTCCAGATTCTAAAGCTGGTGCAATGGGTGATGTTGGAGTCGCAACTACTCCTGATGCAAATTCTATGCATTGGAATCCTGCAAAACTTGCTTTTACTAAAGATGATATGGGAGCTTCTGTGTCTTATGTTCCATGGTTAAGAGCTTTAGTTCCAGATATTAATTTGTCATATTTAGCAGGTTATAAAAAGTTAGATGATAATCAAGCAGTTGGTTTAGAAATGCGTTATTTTTCATTGGGTGACATTACTTTTACTGATATACAGGGTATTACAATTGGGCAATATAAGCCATACGAATTAGCTTTAGGAAGTTCGTATGCTAGAAAATTGTCAGATCAATTTTCATTAGCAATTTCTGGTAGATATATTTATTCTAACCTGACAGGTGGGCAATCAATAGGCGATTTTAAGACTGTCGCAGGGCAATCAGTTGCTGCTGATTTAGCAGGGTATTATGCAAAACCAATCAGAATGGTCGGACAGGATATAGATTTAGGTGTTGGTTTAAATATTTCAAATATTGGAAGTAAGGTGTCATATTCTACTGACAGTCCTATTAGAGATTTTATTCCAATTAATTTAAGATTGGGAACTGCATTAGGTGCTGATATTGATGATTATAATAAAATATCTCTTGCTTTTGATATTAATAAGTTATTAGTTCCAACTCCACCTATTACTGATAATGGAGACATAAAATTAGGACAAAGTTCTGATGTTGGAGTGGTGTCTGGAATTTTTCAGTCATTTGGAGATGCGCCAGGTGGTTTTAGTGAGGAGATGAGAGAGATAAATTACTCAATTGGAACTGAGTACTGGTACGCAAATCAGTTTGCTTTAAGAGCTGGTTACTTCTTTGAGCATTCTACTAAAGGGGGAAGAAAGTTCCTGACTTTTGGTTCAGGTGTTAAGTATAGTGCATTTACCCTTGATTTTTCTTATTTAGTAAATGCCAATAATGATGCTGGAGCAACAAACCCTTTAGCAAATACAATGCGATTTTCTATGATATGGAATTTCGGTGCAATGGAAGAAGCTAACTAAAATGAATATAAGAGTCGGTTTTGGTTTTGATGTACATCAGTTAAAAGAAGGTTTAGACTTTTGGCTTGGTGGAATTATTGTCCCACATACAAAAGGAGGTCTTGGCCATTCGGATGCTGATGTTTTAATTCATACCATTTGTGATGCATTATTAGGAGCTGCAAATCTTGGGGATATTGGAAAACACTTCCCTGATACTGATCCAAAATACAAAGGAGTGGATAGCAAGTTATTGCTTAAAGAAGTAATTAAACTTATCAGAGAAAAAGGGTATGAATTAGGTAATGTTGATGCTACAATTTGCTTACAAACACCAAAAATTGGACCTTACATCCCTAAAATGCAAAAAGTACTTGCTGATTGTATGAGTGTAGATACTGATTTAGTTTCAATAAAAGCTACTACTACTGAAAAATTAAGTTTTGTTGGTAGAGAAGAAGGAGTTTCTGCTTATGCAACTGTTTTGATTCAAAAGTTTTAAAAACCTAAATTTTCTTTCTTTTTATCATCTCTTAAATAGACTTGCATTTTTGCTTTTGCACAAACAATTCCTTTTTTGTTAATGGCTTCCACTGTGTGCCATATTTCAAATTTACTATTTTCATCCAAAGTCTTTTCAGCTAACAATATATCTTCCTCAGTAATTTTAAAATGAAGTTTTAATGATGAATCAGCAGGGCGTAAATATTGTATTTCAGCAGATTTTAACCAGATAATTAGTTTCCTATTTTTGTTTGCGAAAATATGATAATACATAGTAGGAAAGTAAGGGTCACAAGCTGAAAAGATACTTCCTCCAAAAATAGTTTTATGAAAATTTATATTAAAAAGAGCTCGTCTTAATACTACTTTCATCTCCAAGAAATCATCAGAAATTTCCTTTAACACTATTCTGTTAAATAATAATGGAGGGAAAATATTCATTACAAATTTGAGTAAAATTTTTGGCACTTGCATATTGCAAAAATAAAAAACCCCACTCAAAAAGAGTAGGGTTTTAAAATTTAGATTTTAATTTACTTAGTGTTTAGCTAAATAATCAGCTACACTTTCGTGTGTTCCTTTCATAGCGTCATCACCTTTACTCCAGTTTGCAGGACAAACTTCTCCATTTTCTTCAAAATGTTGTAATGCATCAACCATTCTTAAAGCCTCATCAACATTTCTTCCTAATGGGAAATTATTAACGATTTGATGTTGTACGATTCCATTTTTATCAATTAAAAAAAGTCCTCTGTAAGCAATCATTGGTCCTGTTGCGCACATATTTTCATTTTCATCTAATTCATAATCTCCAGCTAATACCCCAAAGTTTGCTGAAATTGTTTTAGAAGTATCAGCAACTAAAGGATAAGTAATTCCTTTAATACCACCTTCTGATTTATCCATTTGTAACCATCCCCAATGTGATTGTTCTGTATCTGTTGAGCAAGCAACTACTTCTACTCCTCTTGCTTCAAATTCAGCTAATTTATTTTGAAATGCAAATAATTCTGTTGGACATACGAAAGTAAAATCCATAGGGTAGAAAAAGAATAATACGGGCTTTTCCCCTACAAACTGATCTAAAGAATAATCTGCTATAATTTGACCACCTTTTATTACTGCTGATGCAGAAAATGATGGCGCTTTTTTACCTACTAATATTGACATAATTTTTTATTTTTTGATTATTAAAACTCGGGCAAAAATAATACAAAATAAGGAGAAACCTTATATTTTGGATAGAATAAAAGCAGTTCGTTCATTAACTGTTAATTTAGGGACTTCCACTAAAGTATAACCAAAGGATTGGTAAGTAGTGAGTAAAACTTTTTCTATGTTTTTTGCAGTGATAATATCTTCTTTTCTTTCACTGTCATTTGTATAGATTTCTGTCCAAATAGGGGTATAAAAAACAGTTTTGTTGTAAGGGAATTGTTTTGCCATTTCCATGATGTCATTATTAACCGCTAGGTTATCATGTTTTAAGTAAGCTATTACATCAATAATTCCTCTATCAAAAAAATAAGTTTTACCTTTTGGGGCATTAGTATGTTGTGCTTTCCTAAGAGCTATTACTTGCTGAGAAAAAGCAGCTAAGTTTTTCCATGGTAAAGCATCTCCACCACTTGCAATCTCTTGCGTTATTATTGTTCTAGAAATTTCCTCAGCACATGAATGACCTTCTTTTTTGAGTGCATTAATAATTGCAGTTTTACCTGTTCCAGGAGCTCCAGTTATGATGTATTTTTGATTCACTTTAAAGGCTTAAGTAAGCAATTGCTGCCCCTAACAAAATAGCAAAAATCTTTTTTGAATTGAATTTATGTCCTTCACTGCTTTCAAATAATATTGTTGTTGAAATATGAAGGAAAATCCCAATAACTACTGCCATTATTTCATTATGAAATGCTGCTAAATCAGCAAAAAGACTTCCTGAAAAAACCCCAAGAGGAGACATTAATGCAAAAAGTAACAAATAGAAATAAGCTCTTGTTTTACTTATATTGCTTTGAAGGAATATTGTCATCAAAACAATAGCGACTGGCATTTTATGCAATACAATTCCAGTAAGTAAGGCATTATGTGCATGATGATGAAGATGTCCTCCTAAAGGGACACCCTCTAGTAATGCATGCAGGCAAAGGCTAATGAGTACTGAAAAAGGTATAGCATTACTTTTGAGAAAATGCCCGTGCTCTATTCCTTGTGAAAAATATTCTAACAAAATCTGGATTAAGAAACCTCCTAATATAAAGAGTCCAATGTTTGGGGTGTCATTATGATGGAATATCTCAGGCAATAAATGTAAAACACTTACTGCTAGTAGGTAAGCCCCACTAAAAGTAAGTAATAGTTGGATGTTTCTGCTTTTTTCAGGTTTAAAAATTTCAACTATAATTGCTCCAGCAATTACAGATGCAAATAATAGTCCTAGTGTTATTAAATTCATTTCTTGCAAATTAGTATTAAACGATCAGCAATGTTATCTTCAAAACTGTCCAATTTATAATTGCCAAAGATATCAATAATTTTTAGCCCTGCATTGCTGATAAATTCAGAATAATCAGCTAATGTTATTGCCTTTACTTTTTCTTGAAAATGCTGTTTTTTTGTTCCATCAATAATCTCAATATCTTTAATGATGTGCCCATTTTCTACTTTTCGTGTTATATTGAATACAATATTATCAATTGTTTTCTGTTCCTTGGGTACTAAGTTCGTAATTACCTTTTTTACATTCATAAAATCAATAATTAAAAATCCTCCTGACTTTAAGTTTGTAGCCATAGCATTTATTGCTTTTTGCTCATCTTCCTCTTTTTCAAAATAACCAAAAGAAGTAAACAGGTTAGTTGCAATATCAAAGTTATTTTTTTGATACACCTCACGCATATCGTGCACAGTAAATTGCAAAGTTGCATTTTCATTTTTTGTGGCAGTAGCTATGCTGTTGGGCGATAAATCCACCCCAGTAACATCTAATCCTAAGGAATTAAAATAAGTGGCATGTCTGCCTTTTCCGCAAGCAATATCTATGAGGGTGCTTCCTTGGGGGATTTGTAAGTGCTGTACTAAATTATCAATAAAAAGTTCTGCTTCTTTTTCATCTCTATTTTTATAGAGGATATGGTAATAGGAGGAATCAAACCAGTTTGCAAACCAACTCATAATTGTTCTTTTAATTTTTTAGGCATTTCTTCTGTTGTTCCTTTAAACGAAAGAAAATGTTCTCTGAAATGGTCAAGGGTCATATTACCCTCTCTGTCTTATTGCTTCATATAAAATAACACCAGTAGCAACCGAAACATTTAAGGAAGCAATTTTTCCAGCCAAAGGAATCTTAGCTCTTGCATCACACATTTTCAAAAACTCAGGAGAAACACCATCTTCTTCCGAACCTATAATAATAGCAGTAGGAGTTGTATAATCCGCTTTGTACATGTCGTCCTGAGTTTTTTCAGTACAACCAACCAATTGTATGCCACTTTCTTTCATGAATTGTATCGCTAATTTCAAATTCCAAGTACGGCAAACCGTGATTTTATGCAAGGCTCCAGCTGAGGTTTTTATCGCATCCGCATTAATGGCAGCAGCATTTTGTTCAGGAATTATAATTGCATCTACTCCAGTACATTCGGCAGTACGGGCAATCGCCCCAAAATTTCTTACATCTGTAATTCTGTCCAATACTAATATCAAAGGATTTTTTCCTTGTTCGTAAAGTGCAGGAACAACATCTTCAATGTTATGAAAATCAATAGGAGAGATAAACGCAAAAACCCCTTGATGATTTTTTCTTGTCAAACGATTAATTTTCTCTACAGGAACATGTTTGTAGTTTATTCTCTTTTCGCGAACCAATTTCCAGAGTTCTGCAAACAAATCGTTATGCAATCCTTTTTGGATAAATAGTTTGTCAATTGTTTTTCCGGCTTCAACTGCTTCAATTATGGCACGAATACCAAATATGTAATTTTTTTCTTCTGTGTTAGGCATTATTGTCTTCTTTAAACTTAATTTGAGTGGTAATCTCAGGTATATCTCTGAGTTCAATTTCTTTTTGTATTTCTTCTGACTTTTCTTTTAAATCCTTTGTTAGAATTTGCTTCTTTCTTTTTTCCATTGGAGGGTTTAGTTTTTCAGCATTTTCAAACTGAATAACACTTTCCAAGATATCTGTGGGTAATTGTTTTGCTTTTTGAAGTGTGTCTAAAAATTCCTCTGCAAAAAACTGGTCAATTTGTATTCTTCTTTTGGTAGTATGGGCAAATTTTCCGATAATCCTACATACATTATCTCGCTCTTCAGGACTTAATTTATCTGCAAATTCATACTCTTCAATCTTTTTAAGGCTTAGGATTATTGGCTCCAAAGCATCTTTTGTAATAATATACACATTGTAGTTACCAATATTATAGGTGAATTGGTTAATTACTGAAAGTGTGTTAGAAGGAATTACTAGAAATAAATCCTTTTTTACATTATCGTGTTTTGCGTATTTTTTTAGATTTTCAGTTTGTAATTTGATGTATTTTGGAAAGTTACTTAAATCATCATTAGCTGGGCTTTTTGCATCAAAAACAATTAGTTGATCCATAATTTCAATGGAATTATCAGGTTTGTTTCTTGGATGAGGAAAATCTTCCTGTCCGATATATTCAATAACATGGTTGTTACAGATAATTCTAATATGATTTTCAATATCCCTTTCATGTTCTCCCCATTTGAGTTTCATGTTTTCTAATCTTTCCTGCTCTTTTTTAACACGCTCGTCATTAACTCTGGCAATTTCTGTTCTAAGACTATCTTGTAATGTGTTTGTTGATTCAATTGATTTTCTCAGAGTTTCATTTCTGTTTTCTTCTTCTTCTTTTAGTTTAGTATTTTCATTTCTTAAATTATTTTTGTCTAACTCAACTAGTTTTAATCTTTCTTCAATTTGAGTCTTTTCCGTTTTTAATTGCTCAAAAGATGTCATTTTCGCATTTAATAAGCCTTCTGATTTTTGTATCTGATTAATTATTTCTTCTTTTGATGCAACTGATTTTTCTAACTCTGTAATTTTCTTTCCATAATCTATAGTATCGCTTTCAAATGATTTTTTAAAATAAGTTGCTAAAGCGATAATAATAAGTAATCCGAGTAATCCTATTTCCATAAGTAGTTTTTTGAGTTATAAAATGAGGACTAAAGTACCAACTTCTATTAGCTTATACAAGTCAATTACTTCTTTATTTTTCATCCTTATACAGCCATGTGAAGCAGGTTTTCCTAACCTTCCTTCTTCTGATGTTCCGTGTATATAAATGTAGCGGCTAAAGGAATCAATGCCTTTTCCTTTATTCTTACCTTTTTCCAAGCCCTCTAGCCACAATATTCTACTGGTTATGTCATCAGTTTTGCTTTTTGTTTCATCAGTATATATGGTGGCGATATCGCCATAGAAAACTCTCCCTGTCATTCTGCCATTAATAGGGATGTTATCTCCATATTTTTCTTTTACTTTATGTAGTCCAAGTGGTGTTTTATTACTTCCGGATTCACTTCCAGTTCCATATTCGGATGATGAAATAATGTATTTTTTTACAATTGCACCTTCTTTAATGTGATACATCTTCTGATTTTCAATAGAGACAAAAAGCAGTTCAGAATAATCTGTAGAAATGTAATTATTTGCTTTTTGGATTATATCTTCTTGGGAAAAAGAAGTGTTATAAAAAAGTAAAATTAGAATAAAGTTAAAGAGTCTGAGCATAGGTTCCAGTCAATTGGTTTTTGGTTATTTTTTGTGAGTATCTCATTTGTTTTCGAAAAATGTTTGCATCCTAAAAAGCCTCTATATGCTGAAAAAGGAGAGGGGTGACTAGTTTCTAAAACGTAATGTTTTTCAGAGTCGATTAAATCTGCTTTTTTCTGAGCAAATGCACCCAAAAGTAAAAATACAACACCTTCTTTCTCTGCAGATAGTTTTGAAATTACAGCATTAGTAAAATTCTCCCATCCTATTTTCTGATGAGAACCAGCCTCTTTTTCTCTTACGGTAAGAGTAGCGTTTAAAAGCAATACTCCTTGCCTTGCCCAGCTTGTTAAGTCTCCATTTTCTGATATTGGGATTTTTAAATCAGAGTTTAATTCTTTAAAGATATTGCGTAATGATGGAGGATTTTTAATTCCATTTGGAACAGAAAAAGAAAGTCCGTGTGCTTGATTTTTTCCATGATAAGGGTCTTGTCCCAGTATTACAACCTTAACTTTTGATAAAGGTGTCTTATTAAAGGCATAAAAAACTAATTCATTTTTTGGAAAAATGCCAAATCTTTTCCTTTCTAAATCTACTTTTTTTAGCATTAATTTAAATGAATCTGACTCAAGTTCATCTTGCAAAAATTCTGTCCAGTCATTATTTAGGTGTAAATTAGTCAAATTCATTTTCTTATTTCAAAGATAGCTAATCTTGCTTAAAAATGTATTTTTGCAACAAACTATTTATAAAATGAAAAAAGTTATTTTTATTCTCTTTGCGATTACTTTACTAAGTTCTTGTGTTGTTAATCGTAATGCGTGTCCAGGTGTTGCTCAAGTTAATCAGGTAAACACAAATTCTTAAATTCTGATTTTGAGTACTTCTGAAGTGATGAAAAAACCAAAATGGTTAAAAGTTAAGCTGCCAACTGGTCAGGCTTACAAAAATGTAAGAGGGATTACCAAATCTCATGATTTGCATACTATTTGTGAAAGTGGTAATTGTCCTAATATGGGCGAGTGTTGGGGAGAAGGTACTGCAACTTTTATGATATTAGGAAATATATGTACAAGGTCATGTGGTTTTTGTAATGTTATGACAGGAAGGCCTTTAGCTGTTGATGTTTTAGAGCCTAAAAAAGTTGCTCGATCAGTTAAATTAATGGAAGTTAAACATGCTGTAGTTACTTCAGTTGATAGAGATGACTTAAAAGATGGTGGAGCGAGTATTTGGGTGGAAACTATCAATGAGATTCGTAAAGAAAATCCGCACACAACTATGGAAACTTTAATCCCTGATTTTAAAGCAAGGTTACAAGATATTCAGCCAATAATTGATGTAGCTCCTGAAGTTGTGTCTCATAATGTAGAGACAGTAAGAAGGCTCACAAAAAAAGTTAGAATTCAGGCTAAATATGACAGAAGTTTAGATACGCTTAGGTTCTTATATGAGGGGGGTATTAAAACTAAATCAGGGATTATGTTGGGGCTTGGTGAAACTGAAGATGAAGTTATTGAAACTATGCGCGATTTGCGTAAAGTTGGCGTTCAGATTGTAACTATCGGACAATATCTTCAGCCTACTAAAAAGCATTTACCAGTTTTCGAGTATATTACTCCTGAGCAATTTAAAAAATATGAAGAAATTGGAAAGTCATTAGGATTCAGGCATGTTGAAAGTGGTCCTTTAGTTCGTTCTTCATATCATGCTGAAAAGCATATTCATTAGTAAAAAGTATTTTTCTAATTATTGTTGTTTGTTTAGCTTTAAACCTTATATTTGTAACCTTAAATTTAACAAACAAATCATTAGATATGAGAAATAAAATTTTACCATTATTTTTAGGTGTATTATTGTCAGCAAACTTCAGCTTTGCTCAAAAGTGTGGAACTTATGAAGGTTCATTTGAAAATGAAAAAAATAAATTTCCAGAATTTTACCAATCTATAGAAAGTAAAAATTCAGATTTACAACAAAGTCATTTAAAAGCATTAAACAAAATGACTTCATTAAAAGTTGAGAATGGAGTTAGAATTATTCCTGTTGTTGTTCATGTTATTCATGATTTAGGAAATGAAAATATTTCTGACGTTTCAATTCAAGGTGCTTTAGATATTTTAAATGCAAATATTAATGGGCAAGGGGCTAACTTTTTAAATAAAACACCAGATATTTTTGCTGCTGTTAGAGGTGATTTAAAGGTTGAGTTTAGATTAGCAAAACTTGATCCAAACGGAAATCCCACTACAGGAATAAATAGAGTTAGGTCAACTTTGACTGATGAACCTGAACCTAGAGATGCAGTTAAATCGTTAAGTTATTGGAATTCTTATCAGTATTTAAATATTTGGACTCTTAAAAAGTTTGCTCCACAGGATGATGGAAATACACTTTTAGGTTATGCTCAGTTTCCTTGGAGCGGTTCAATGTCAACTGATGGTGTTGTTTTATTAGCGAATCAAATGGTTAGTGGTGGTACATTAACTCATGAGTGTGGACATTGGTTAGGACTAAGGCATGTTTGGGGAGATGCAGTTTGTGGTGATGACGGAGTAAAAGACACTCCCCCTGCAAGAGAGCCTAATTTTGGAATTAATATGAATCATTTCCCATATCATGTTGGGTTGGCTCCACCTGCAGGTCAAACTGGAGCTTGGGGGTGTATAGCAGATTCATTAAATCCTGCTGGAGAGATGTTTGTAAACTATATGGATTATTCGAATGATGCAGATGTAACTATGTTTACTAAAGGACAAAATGCTATTATGAATGAAGTTCTTGATGGTAATTATGATGAAGAAACTCAAACTTCAGGTGTAGGTTTTAGAGAGTATATGTGGTCTAATGAAAATATATCCTTAACTGGAACAGCTGATGGCTATATGACTCCGACTTGTACGCAAGAAGCTACTTTTAATGTTATTGGTGGATCTTCTTCAATTTGTGCAGGTGAATCAATTCTATTGAAAGGGAATAAAACTATGTTCGGTACTGGGAATGTAAGTTCTATGACATGGGATTTTGGTGATGGAAATACGGATAATTCAGGAGAGAATTTCCTTGCTCATGATTATATTTCAACAGGTTCTTATGATGTCACTTTGACTATTGAATATAATGAGATGACTGAGGCAAGAGCTAGTTCTTTGGCTGACTTAGATATTGCAAATGCAACATCTTATGATTCTATAACTTCAACATTAATAGCTCAAGGTTCACTGGCTGAATTAGAGGAAGTAAATGCAACGAATATTAATTTACATCTTGATGTTGATTCTTTTAGTATCGCATCTTATTTTGCGCATATCCCTGTTGACAGCATGGTAGGGGAGCATTCTTCTGTTTATTATGGGCTTGATACATTTATGTTAATTTTTGATACTCCTAAAGGTGATGTTTTAGATACAGAATCTTCTGATAGATTAACGAATTGTTATTCAACTTGGATAATAGATTCAGTGGTTGGATCTCAAAATACAGCTACTTTGGTGTGGGAATATGATACATTGACTTATTATTTTGGTTTGTATTCTGCTGATGCTTATGACGCATACTTTATGGATACTCTTTTCTATAGAGGAAATGTAGAGCAAACTGTTTATATTGCTTATTTCTCAAATACATGTATTTCTACTACTACAGTTGAAAACTTCATTAAAGTAGGCTCAAATTCATCTTCAAATAATGCTGGCTCTTATTCTTATAGTTTTGAAAATGCTTCAGAATTAGATGATGACTGGGTTATTAATCAATCAACTGATGTTGCTAGTGGTTGGGAGTTTAATGCTGGTGATTTTACTGAATGGAAATGGAATTCTAGTGTTGCAGCTCATGGTGATGCTTCTATTATGATAGATGCAGAAGAATTAGGAGGAGTATTAAGATCTACAGAAATAATTTCAGGTGCTTATAACTTATATGATTTAAATGATCCTGCAATTAAGTTTTCATGGTCAGGTGCTGCTGCAAATACTTTCCCAGTTAATGAACTAATTGTTACATATTCTGATAATTGTGGTGAGGACTGGAAATCACTTGGAACAATTAATGCTTTATTGGCTGCTAATGCAGGATTATATACAACTAGATTTGTGCCTAAACCATCTGAGTGGAATGATACAATTATGTCAAAAAGCCAACTTAAACATGATAATATCCGCTTTAAGTTTGAATATGTAATTAGCGGAAATACAAATAATTTTTATTTAGATAATATTATGATTGGTGAAGCTGACGCATTAATGACTGCACAAAATCAAAATAATTCAAGATTATCTGTTTATCCTAACCCAACAAATGGAAATGCAGTTATTGATATTGAGAATCTTGCAGATGTAAATATTGAGGTTACTTTAATCAATATACTAGGATCAAAAGTAATGGAACTTTATAGTGGAGCAGTAGTAAGTAACTACCAGTCAATTGATGCGAATCTTACTAATCTTGATAAAGGAATCTACTTTGTAAGAGTTAATTCTAATGGAAATACAATTCTTACAGATAAGTTAATTCTTAAGTAATAGATAAATAAATATAAATAAAAAAGCCATCAGAAATGATGGCTTTTTTATTTATTATAAGTTTTTAGATTGAGTTTTCCTTCTTCAAGTACTCCATAAGTATTTTGGCTTAACCATTCTCCAAGGTTAATGTAGGTTGCTTTTTCGTCAACTTTAAGCTCTAAAGGGATGTGTCTGTGTCCGAACACATAATAATCAACAGGATTATTTTTTTGCATTTTCTCACAATATCCAAAAAGTAATTCTTTATCTTTTGAAGCAAATGGTACTTCACTGCTTTTTCGGCTACTTTTACTCCAAGTGTGAGCTAAGCTTAGACTAAAGTTAGGATGTAAACGAGCGAATAGAAACTGACAAACTTTAGATGTAAAAACTTGCTTTAAAAGTTTGTATAAATAATCCCCACTCCCTAAACCATCTCCATGCCCAATAAATAACTTTTTATTTTGTTCTTCTACAACAATTGGTTTATGATGTATAGTGATTCCTACCTCTTCTGTTAAGTAGTTTTGCATCCATAGGTCATGATTGCCTACAAATAAATGGACTGCTATTCCTTTGTCAGTTAGTTCTGCAATTTTTCCTAAAACTCGAACAAATCCTTTTGGAACTACTTTTTTGTATTCAAACCAGAAATCAAAAATATCACCAACTAAGTAAATTGCTTTTGCATCTTTCTCAATTGAAGTAAGCCAACTTACAATAAGTTTCTCTCTCTTATGGCTTTCTTCTATGTTTGGGCTTCCTAAATGGAAGTCAGAAGCAAAATATATATTTTCTTTAGTCAAGATTATTTTTCTAGTTCAGTTTTTAGTAATTGGTTTGCTAATTTAGGATCAGCTTGCCCTTTTGAAAGCTTCATTACTTCCCCCATAAACAAACCAATCAACCCTTTTTTACCTCCTTTATATTGCGCAACTTTTTCTGGGTATTTTGCAATTGCTTGAGTAATGTATTCTCCTAAAGCATCACTATCACTTTCTTGCACCCAATTATTTTCAGTAGCAATTTCTTCAGCAGTTTTATTGCTACTTAACATTGCAGGAAAAACTTTTGATGTAGCAACTGAGTTACTTATTCTTTCATCATCAACTATACTAATAAGTGTTGCTAATTGTTCAGTTGAAATGCTGAAATCTGATATTGAAACTGCATTTTCATTAAGGTAAGATTTTACACTTCCGTTAACAAAATTGGCAGCTGATTTAAAGTTTTTTGTATGTGAGCATAGCTCATTATAATATAGTGCAATCCCTTTTTCGTCTATAAGAATATTGGTATCATAATCTGACAAACCGTATTCAGTTGTAAATTTACTGTATAGTTCTTTCGGTAAAGGTGGTAGTTGACTCTTAACTTGTGAAATATATTCTTCAGTTACAATTACGGCTTGTAAATCTGGTTCCGGGAAGTATCTGTAGTCATTTGCTTCCTCTTTATGTCGCATGGAAATAGTAGTGTTGTTTGCAGCATTAAAACTTCTTGTTTCATGCACAACAGTTCCTCCTTCCTCTAATATTTCAATTTGTCTGTCAATTTCAAATTCGATTGCTCTTTTTACATTTCTTGTTGAGTTCATATTCTTTACCTCAACTTTAGTTCCGAATTCTGTAGCTCCTTTAAGCATTACTGAAATATTTGCATCACATCTTAAGGATCCTTCCTCCATATTTCCATCACAAATATCTAGGTAACGAACTAATTTTCTCACTTCATTTATGTATTGATAAGCTTCATCTGATGATCTAACATCAGGTTCAGACACAACCTCAACTAAAGGTACACCTGCTCTATTTAAATCAACTAAAGTGTGGAAAGGATCTAAATCATGAATAGATTTTCCAGCATCTTCCTCCATATGAATTCTAGTGATTTTAATGTCTTTAGGATTTCCATCTGCATCTTTAATAGTGATTACCCCACCGTTACAAATAGGTGTAGTGTCCTGTGTTATTTGATATCCTTTAGGTATATCAGCATAAAAGTAATTTTTACGAGCATATTCATTTCTTTCTCTGATATCTGAACCAACTGCTATACCTAGCCGCACAGCATATTCAATAACTTTAGCATTTGATTTGGGTAGAGTTCCAGGGTGGCCTAATGAAATTACTGATGTTTTTGTATTGGGTGTAGCCCCATAAATATTCTCATCAGACGAATATGCTTTTGTTTTTGTAAGTAATTGTGCATGGACTTCAAGCCCAATCACAACTTCATATTTATCTCTTAAACTCATTATTCGAATAATACTTTTCCTGATTCTATTTGTTTCCCTCCTATATTAAGGCTGTAAAAATACAAACCATTCGCTAAATTTCCTCTTTTAATAGTAGTTTGATTTTTACTAATTGCAACATCCATTAATTTTGCTCCTAGGCTATTGTAAAGTGTAAAGTTATTAGCAGTATTATTAGTAATTGTAATCTGATTTGTAGCAGGAACAGGGTAGATGCTAGGTTTTAAATTTGTTTCAATTGTATGAGTTGTTCCACTAGTTAAATCAATAATATAAAGTCCTGTTTGCATATCAGAAACAATAATATTCCCAGATGATAAATAAGGGTAAACTCCCCA
Organism: uncultured Flavobacteriales bacterium; assembly: GCA_905478185.1. Classification (GTDB taxonomy): domain Bacteria; phylum Bacteroidota; class Bacteroidia; order Flavobacteriales; family BACL11; genus UWMA-0277. Next base: position 31,079 of record CAJQHO010000025.1, read on the forward strand.
AGCTCCTTTATAGGACGCATGGCTATTAGGAGCATAAGTATCATATTCCCAAGTTTGAACAGGATTACTTGGGTCAGAAATATCAAATACTCTTAAGCCATCATGGTAATAAGGAATATAGACCAAATCTCCTTTTATAATACCATTATGTGCCATTGATTGCGAATCAACTCCAGAATTAAAAGTAGCTAAAACTGAAATATTACTTAAGTCGGAAACATCTAGTATTTTCACGTCATATCCATGATTTTCATCTTGCATAATATATAGCGTTCCATCATCATTAAGCCATCCAGAATGGTTATAGCCAGCATCTGGATAAGATGTTAATGATGCTAATTCAACCCAAGCTGTTCCTGGTAATAAATCAAGGTAATGAAAATCTATAATTCTAAACCCATCATTTCCGCAATTAAGATATGCTGTGTCGTTACGAACATAAGCATCATGAACATGCCCTACGGCATTGTATGAATAAATTAAAGTCGGATCTTTTGGATCAATTAGACTATATATATCCATTGCTGAATTAGAAGCACAAGCATATAGTTTTGCTGTTGCTGTATCAATAAAAATATTATGAGATTTTGTAAATAGCGCATTGGAGTCATAAACGGTAGTTACTGAGTCAGGTAAAGTTGAAATGTCAATTATTTGTAATGTAGACGAACTTCCTTCATCACAAACTACATATAAGTACCCTTGGAAATCATGATAATCTCTATGGATTACTCCACCACCTTGGTATGCTCCTGCAACATAAGCAACTTGTGTTGCATTTGCAGGGTCAGTTACATCAAAAAAGTGGGTACCATCAGTTGATCCTATAATTGCTATTTCACTTCCGTTTACTTCCAGACCCCAACATTCGTTATAAGTATTGTTGTAAGCCCAAGAACCCATTAAAGTTGTGTCCTGCCAATTGTATAAAAGCGTTCCTGTTTGTTGTGCATTTGAGCTGATGCCAAGAAGAGCAATAGCTACTATTAAAATAAATTTATTCATTATATTGATTCGATTAGTTCTTTAATAATTAGGGTTAGTTTTGGTTCAGCTACTTCTGATACTTTTTGAATTTCTTCATGAGTTACCTTTTGTATTTTACCAGGGACTCCTAAATCAGTAATTACGGACATGGCAAAACAAGGAATATTCATATGACGAGCAACAATCACTTCAGGAGCAGTGGACATTCCAACAGTATCTCCACCAATAATTCTCATGTGATTGTATTCAGCTGGAGTTTCTAAAGTTGGACCTGTAAGTGCAACATAAACTCCTTTTTGTAAAGGCAGATTATTTGCCTTTGCAATGCTTTCTGCTTTACTGATTAAATCTCTGCAATAAGGTTCACTCATATCAGGGAATCTAGGGCCTAGTTCAGCAATATTTTCGCCAATTAACGGATTAGGAATAAGGTTGATATGATCACTTAAAATCATTAAATCACCTACTTCATAATCTGGGTTTACACCTCCACTAGCATTAGATACTACTAGGTTTTCTATTCCTAAAAGTTTCATTACTCGCACAGGAAAAGTAACTTTATCCATAGGGTAGCCCTCATAAAAATGAAAACGTCCTTGCATAGCGACTACTCCTTTTCCTCCTAGATTTCCGAAAATTAATCTTCCACTATGTCCCTCAACAGTTGAAAGAGGAAAGTTAGGAATGTCTTTATAAGAAATAGAATGTTTAATGTCAATTTCATTAACTAAACCTCCAAGCCCTGTACCTAAAATGATACCAACTTTTGGTTGGTTATTTGTTTTTTTTTGTAAGAATTCAGCTGATTCTTTAATTTTTTGCAACATAGTTTAATATTTGTCTGTTAAAGATTTCTTGTTCTGAAAATGCAATATCAATAGGGATATAATAGAAATTTGCATCTTCAAAGTGGGCTAATAATTCTCTTAATTTAGTAGCATCTTTTTCGGTGGTCAAGATAAGTTTTTTTGCACTTTCATCAGCATTGTATTTTGCTAAGATTTTTTGAGCATCATAAGTAGTATAGGAATGATGATCTTTAAATGTAATTTGACTTATAGTGTGCCCTTTGTTTTCTAACTGCTCCACTAGGGGTTTTGGGTTTACTATTCCGCTTACTAAAGTAATGCTGTATTTTTGATCTGAAGTAAATTCCTTATTTGTGCTTATGCACCTCCAAGTGCAGTAGTTAATGTGTGAGAAATAAGCTTTTTGATGTGCAAAAAGATGGAGCCTTTCTAGCATCCCCTTTTTTAAAGTTGGGTTGATATTCTCTGGTGTTTTACTAAAAACGATTGCATTTGCTCTTTCTGCTCCTTTTTTGCTTTCCCTTAAATTACCAACTGGCATTAAATTATCTTTGTAAAAAGGACTTGCGTAAGGCGTAATGAGAATATTAAATCCTGCTTTTATCCATCTGTGTTGATAGCCATCATCAAGTAGTATAACATCAGTTTCAGGAAAATCTTTTAGGATTTTTTTCACCCCTTTATTCCTATTTTTTTCTACTACAACTATGCAGTTAGGATTGTTTAGTTTTAACTGTAAAGGTTCATCACCTACTTCAGTAGCAGTTCTTGTTGTTTCAACATATTGTAGAGTTGATGTTTTTCGCCCATATCCTCTGCTGAGGATAGCAACTTTATAATCAGTTTTTAGTAGATTAATAATGTACTGTGTGTGTGGTGTTTTCCCTGTACCACCTACTGATAAATTACCAATACAGATGATAGGTATGTTGTGGCTTACGGATTTAAATATTCCATAGTCGAATAACAAATTACGAATGGCTGTAATCCTACCGTAAATGAATGATAATGGGATTAATAGAAAATATATAAGGGATTTAAAAGTATGTATATTAAAATTAGTCCATTTCATCTTTCGCAAAGATAAGATTTAGATTTAAGATACTAGAAATTGAGGGATAGACTTTGTTTTTGTATTTTTGAAAAATGAAAATAATAGAAGTAACAAATTTTTTAGAACAGTATGCTCCATTGGAATATCAAGAAACTTATGATAATTGTGGGCTAAATATAGGTGATGCAAATGCTGAGATTAAGGGTGTTCTTATCACTTTAGATTGTATAGAAAGTGTAATTGATGAAGCAATAGCAACAGAGTGTAACCTTATTGTGGCTCATCATCCTATTATTTTTTCAGGATTAAAAAAAATCAATGGAAAAAACTATATTGAACGCACAGTAATAAAAGCAATCAAAAACGATATTGCTATTTATGCCATACATACTAACTTGGATAATGTGCATAATGGTGTAAGTGCTAAAATTGCTGATCAATTAGGGCTTGAAAATTGCAAGGTTTTAGCTCCTAAAAATGAGGTGGAAAATAGTTCAGTTGGTTCGGGTATTTTAGGAACATTAAAAACTCCTATTAGTTCTGCTGATTTTCTAAAGCAGTTAAAATCCAGTATGCAAACAAATTGTGTGAGGCATACTGCACTAGTAAAAGATGAAATAAAAACAGTTGCAGTTTGTGGTGGTAGTGGTAGTTTTTTGCTTAACAATGCAATTGCTGCTAAAGCGGATGTTTTTATTACTGCTGATTTTAAATATCATGAGTTCTTTGATGCTGAAAATAAGATTGTTATTGCAGACATTGGGCACTATGAAAGTGAGCAATTTACAAAGGATTTGATTTATGATTTGCTTGTCAAAAATTTTACTAAATTTGCCGTCCGATTATCAAAAGTGAACACTAATCCGATAAAGTACTTATAATGGCAAAAAAAACAAAAAAAACTACTGCTTCAGTAGAGGATAAATTAAAAGCGTTACACCTACTTCAAGTTATTGATACTAAAGTTGATAAAATTAGAATTATCAGAGGTGAACTGCCTTTAGAAATTGAAGATTTAGAAGATGTAATTGTTGGTTTAAATTCAAGATTAGAGAAACTTAATGAGGATTTAGCAACTTCTAAAGATGTAATTGTTGGCAATAAAAATTCGATTGCTTTAGCAACTGAAGCTATCGAAAAGTACGAGAAGCAATTAAAAAACATCAAGAATAATCGTGAGTTTACTTCATTAACTAAAGAAGTAGAGTACCAAAACTTAGAAATTCAGATTGCTGAAAAGAAGAAAATTCAGAATGAAGCAAATGTTTTACATAAAACAGAAATTATTAATGCTTGTAAGGAGCAAATTTCTGAAAAAGATGAAGAATTAAAAATTAAGCAAAGTGAGCTTGACGAGATTGTAAAAGAAACTGAGAAAGAAGAAAAAGCGTTAATGACTGATTCTGCTAAAGCTGAGAAAGTTATTGATGATAGATTACTTGGAGCTTACAAAAGAATTAGATCAAAAGTAGCAAACGGTATGGCTGTTGTTTCTGTTGATAGAAATGCTTGTGGAGGTTGTTTTGCAACTATTCCACCTCAAAGAGAATTGGACATTCAAATGCATAAAAAAGTAATTGCTTGTGAGCATTGCGGTAGAATTATGATTGATGCTAACATCTTTGAAGAGCAAGAAGCTTAGTAAAATTTAGAACTATTTAAAAGGGATTTCATATTTTTGGAATCCCTTTTTTTATGCCATGAGATTTTTTATCATCATTTTTTTGTTATTAAGCAAATTTACTTTTGCTTCTTTTGATATGAATGAGAATATGCAACAATCATACTTGCATATTATAAACTTAGAGTTTGAGTCTGCTAAAAAATTACTAGCTAATGAGCAATCTCAAAATCCCACTAATGGTTTTATTCCACTTCATCAAAACTATATTGATTTCTTAACCATTATTATAGGTGAGGAGAAAAGTTATTTTGATAATTCTATTCAGCAAAAGGAAGTGAGAATGGAATTGCTTGAAAGCAAAAATGTAGATTCTCCTTACTATTTATATTCTCAAGCAGAAATTCATTTGCAATGGGCTTTTTCTCGTTTAAAATTTGATCAATATTCAACTGCTGCTTATGAGTTTATTAAAGCATATAAGCTATTAGAAAAAAATCAAGAAAAATTCCCTGACTTTACTTTAAATAAAAAGGGTTTAGGTTTAATTCATGCTTTGCTTGGTGCAGTTCCTGAGCAGTTCCATTGGATTTTAAATCTGGCTGGTTTAGATGGGGGTGTAGCGCTTGGTCTTTCGGAGTTAGATGAAGTTTTGAATGATGAGAATTTTAAAATGTATGAGAATGAAGTATTGTTTTTGCTTTCTTTTTTGCAAATTAACTTGAATGAAAATGATACTATTTCTCAGCAATATCTGGATAAGATAGGAGATAGGTATAAAGAAAATATATTATTGAATTTTACTGCAGCACGGCTATCTCATAATTTAGGAGAGAATGAATTAACACTTAAAATACTGGAAGATAAGCCAAGTACTTTGTCAGCTTTCCCTTTTCATTATTTGAATTATTTGCAGGGTATGTCTTATTTGTATCAGTTGAATTATGAAAATGCTAAACAGCAATTTGAAGTCTTTTTAGGCGATTTTAATGGTATTAATTACATCAAATCTGCTTATCATAAATTAGCTTGGATTTCTTTTTTGCAAGGAGAAGATGATAATTATTTTGAGAAGGTAATTACTGAAGGTAATACTTCAATTGATGAAGATAAAGTTGCATTGAAAGATGCAAATACAAACTATATAACACATTCTAGATTGTTAAAAACAAGGTTGCTTTATGATGGAGGGTACTATGAAAAGGCACTATTAGACATTTCTGGAGTAAAGATAATAAAAGACTATTCTAGATTCTATGATGAATATTGGTATCGTTTAGCGCGTATCAAATCTAAACTTGATTATGATGATAAAGAAATTATTGAGCATTTTCAATTGTCTATTGATCAAGGAAAGAATTCTGCTAATTATTATGCTCCTATGTCAGCTTTGCAAATTGCCTTAATCTATGAAAAGCAAAATGAACTGGATAAAGCAGCAATCTATTTTGAAAAGTGTCTTTCAATGTCAGATTTTGACTATGAGAGAGGAATTCATCAAAAAGCTAAATCAGGTTTGGTAAGAATATCAGATTAGTATCTGAAGCCTATAGTAAAAATCAAACATTGATTGGTGTTAACTAAAGATGTTGGCGCAATATATTCTTCACTATATAATAAGTGTTCATTTGCTCCTTGAGATAAAACATAAGCGATATCAAAATAATAACCGCCATTATTTATTCCTAAACCATAGCTAAAGTTTTCTCTGCTAAAATCTTTATTTGCAAATGCACTTCCTAGTTTAGCATATCCAGTTCTTAAAATAAATGGTTTGATATTCATCTCTGCTCCTATCTTTATGTTTTCAGTTTTTTGGTATAAGTTTGAAATAATTTCATTCTCATCAGTAAACCTATAGCTATCTGAGTTCATTCTTACTGAGGAATAATCTATGATTTCATAATCCCCACTAATTAAAATGTTTTTATTTAAAATAGTAGAAGCACTTAAATTTGCTTTCCATGGAGTTTGTAATTTGTATTCAAAATAGTTTACTGGAGAATCTTCCGTATAACTTACTTCATTAAAATGAGTAGTGATTAAAGTGCTATATGTTTCTTCAATATTGTAATATGTTGGGGAATGTACACTTGCCCCTATTTTAAAAGATTCATTTACCCTAAATATTGCCCCAACTTTTAAGTTCATTCCATTACCGTATGTAGTAAGTTCTTCTTGGTAGTCAAAACCATTTAGTCCGTTAATTGTATCTTCAAAAGAGTGTTCGCTATAAATGGTATTCTCATAATAATTTATTGAAGGAAATCCTATGCTTGCTCCTATATACAATTGTTCGTTATATGACCCACCAGCTGAAAATACAAATTCATTCTCTCCTCCTAATGTTTGTACGTGTTTAGCTTGCATCTTATTGCTGTTACTACTTACATGTGAGATGTAACTTCCGTTATCATTTGCATACCAACCGTTAATTGTATCATTATTTTCTAAATCAATTAAATCAGACCAAAAAGCAGGACTCCCATGAAAAGAATTTAGGTTGTCAATTGTATTTCCTTGAGCGTATTCTAAAATATTGTCAGCTAATGATGAAGTGTTGTTATGCCCTTCAATTATTATATTTCTATCATAACTTGTTAATTGATTCCAGCCTATAGCAATATTAATTCTTTTCCAGTCAGTATCTGCCTTTGGTATAGTAAAAACTAACCCTAGATTACCAATGTCTAATCCTGTGTTATAATCAGCAGTATTTGTTCCATTAAAGTATGATTTAGTGCTATTTAAATTAAATGTTGGCGTGAAAGTAAATTCACTAAACTGATACATTCCAATCCCAGCAGGATTCAAGCTTAAAGCTGAAAATTCTCCTCCTAGTGAGCCAAATGCACCACCCATTGCAGAATATCTTGCAGTTCCTAAATTCTCTTGTGTTGAATATCTTAATGCGTCAACTTCATTTTGTGCGTTAAGTGTTGTGCTGATTGCTAAAGCAATTACTAAAATTCTTTTTATCATTTTTATCTTCTTGGTTTTGAGCTTCTTTTATTTCCTCCTGAGGACCTATTGTTGCTATTTGATCTGTTCCCAGAATTTGATTTGTAGCTTCTGTTGTTGGTTTTTGGTGAAGAATATGTGTTGTTGCTTCTATTGTTTGTTTTAGTTGTTGTGCTGTTTTTATTGGAGCTATTCCCTCTTGTGTTGTTACTATTTGTTGAATTGCTTTTGTAATTACTGTTATTGTAAGTGTTTTTACTAACTCCAATATTTGTTTTAGTAGTTGTATTTCCTCTGTAAATATTTGTTGTTTTTACAGTTGAATTTGAACTATTACTTCTAGTGTTAGTCGAATTGGTTTTTATTGAGCTGTTGTTTCTGATATTTACAGTAGAGGAGTTGTTATTGCTGGTATTGGTTTTTACACCTCTATTTCCTCTTGAAGTTAGCGCTCCTCTGTGTCCAGTTGTGTATGTGTGGTTACTATTTGTATTTACAGTAATATTGTTATTGTGGTGATGGTTGTATCCGTATCCGTAATAAGAATAGTAGCCCCCAGTGTAGTAAGGAGAGTAGTAGTAATCGTAATAATAAGGGGAGTAACTGTAGTAAGAATAGTAAGGAGAATTCCAGTTGTAACCATAATAGATGCTTGTTCCGCAATAAAATGGGTCATTATTATACCAATAGTAGTCAGTATAAATTCCGCCATAATATCCAGTACTGTACATTGGCCTATGAAATCTTCTTATTCTTGATGAAAAACTATAGTCATAGTAATCATCAGCTTCATAATAATCGCCATAATAATTATTGACTGTTGTTCCTGTGTCAGTAGTTATCGTTTCATTTTCTACTTGATTATTTACAGTCATTTCTTCATAGGTGCTAAATTCATCACTTTCTAAATAATTAGGATCAGAATAATGCACATGAGTTGTTGTTATGCAAGATGCTAAAAACAACATTAATATTGTGGGGAGAAGTAGGTTTTTCATAGCTATAATTTTTTGTTTGATACTCATAAACTTATGCTCGTTTAATTTATTAGTTTTGTACTACCTTTTTGGTAAACGAAATTAATACTACAAAATTACATTTTTTAAGATTAAATGGCAAAAAAATTAACATCAAGAGCAGAGGACTATTCTCAATGGTATAATGAGATTGTTCAAGGAGCTGATTTAGCTGAGAATTCAGGAGTAAGAGGTTGTATGGTTATCAAACCTTATGGATATGCAATATGGGAAAAAATGCAAGCTGAATTAGATAAAAAGTTTAAAGAGACAGGACATGAAAATGCTTATTTTCCTCTTTTTATACCTAAATCATATTTTAGTAAAGAAGCAAGTCATGTTGATGGTTTCGCTAAAGAATGTGCTGTTGTTACTCATTATCGATTAAAAAATGATCCTAACGGAAAAGGTGTTATTGTTGATCCTGATGCAAAATTGGAAGAGGAATTAATTGTTCGTCCTACTTCTGAAACTATCATCTGGGATACTTACAGAAAATGGATACAATCCTATAGAGATTTGCCTATTTTAGTTAATCAATGGGCTAATGTGGTGAGATGGGAAATGCGTACTAGATTATTTTTGCGTACTGCTGAGTTTTTGTGGCAAGAAGGACATACAGCTCATGCAACTAAAAAGGAAGCAATTGCTGAAACGGAACAAATGATTGATGTATATGCTGATTTTGCTCAAGATTTTATGGCAATGCCGGTAATTAAAGGTGTAAAATCAGAAAATGAAAGATTTGCTGGTGCACTTGAAACTTATTGTATTGAGGCACTAATGCAAGATGGGAAAGCTTTACAAGCAGGAACTTCTCACTTTTTAGGTCAGAATTTTGCAAAAGCTTTTGATGTAAAGTTTGCTACTAAAGAAGGAAAACAGGAATATGTTTGGGCAACTTCTTGGGGGGTTTCTACTCGTTTGATGGGCGCTTTAGTAATGACACATTCTGACGATAAGGGTTTGGTTTTACCACCTAAATTAGCACCATATCAAGTTGTTATTGTTCCCATTTATAAAGGAGATGAGCAATTAGAAAAAGTATCGGAAGTAGCTTTAAAAGTTAAAAAGAACTTAGAAGCTAAAGGAATTTCAGTTAAGTTTGATAATAGGGATACACATAAGCCAGGGTGGAAGTTTGCAGAATATGAGCTTAAAGGCGTGCCATTGCGTTTAGCACTTGGTGCTCGTGATTTAGAAAATGGTACAATTGAAGTTGCCAGAAGAGATACTTTAGAAAAAGAAACATATCAGATAGAAGACATTGAAAATAAGGTGGAGCATTTGTTAGAGAAAATTCAAGAAAATTTATATCAAAAAGCACTTGATTTTCGTGCGGAAAAAACTTACAAAGCTGACTCAAAAGAGGAGTTTGTTGAATTAATTAAAAAAGGTGGTTTTGTTTATGCCCATTGGGATGGAACTTTTGAAACAGAGGAATTGATTAAAAAGGAAACAAAAGCAACTATTAGATGTATTCCATTGGATGCAAAAGAGGAAAGTGGAGTTTGTTTGTTTAGTGGAAAACCATCTAACAAACGAGTGTCATTTGCAAAAGCATATTAATTATGAATTCAGAAGAAAAGATAGTTAGTTTATTAAAAGAAAAGGCTTGTACTAAGCAAAAGATTTATCGAATTACTAAAAATGTTTTTGCTAATTTTCAAGATGTATTGCAAGAAAAAGCAACCATTTTAAATAATGAAGTTCAAGATAAAGATGTTGAGGTTTCTTATGAAGAATCCGGGGATTTTGATGCTAAATTAAAATTTTCTGGTGATACGCTTTTGTTTCATATGCATTCAAATATTTTTGATTTTGATTCTTCACATCAAATACATAAAACATCTTATGTAAAGGAGGATAAGATGAGGTCCTTTTGTGGGGTAATAAATATTTATAATTTTCTTTCAGATTCTTTAAAGTATAATCGCTTGAATGATGCAGGATTTTTGATTGCTCGGATATTTATTAATAAGGATAATCATTTTTTTGTTGAAGGGGATAAGCAGTTAGGTTTCTTGTTTAATGATTTTGTTAATCAGCAAATAGATGAAGTTCAGATTTGTAAAATTATTGATACAGCTATGATTTATGCTCTTAATTTTGATTTACAAACACCTAATTTTAATGATGTAAAAGTTGTTTCTTTACATCAAATACTAGATATAAACAACAATCATAAAATTAAAACTTCTAAGCGTTTGGGATTCAAATTCTCTTCTGAAACAAATAATGACTAATTTCTTTGAGGAATTAAAAAAAAGTATAAATTTGCAACCTCAATTTTGAGAAAAGGGATGGCCCGTTCGTCTAACGGTTAGGACATGCGGTTTTCATCCGTAAAATAGGGGTTCGATTCCCCTACGGGCTACAAAAAATTTAAAACTATGGCAAATCATAAATCAGCATTAAAAAGAATTAGACAAACTGAAACTAGAAGATTGTTGAATAAGTATAAGAATAAAACTGCAAGAAATGCAGTAAGAGATCTTAGAGCTTCTACTGATAAAAAAGAAGCAACAGCAATGTTACCTAAAGTATCTGCAATGATAGATAAGTTAACTAAGACTAATATTATTCACAAGAATAAAGCTTCAAACTTAAAATCAAAATTAACTAAGCATATGAATGCATTAGCATAATTTTAAAATATTTGATTATTTAAAAGGGCTTATCATTTGATAAGCCCTTTTTTTTATATTTGTTCCGTGCAAAAATTACTAATTTATATTCCCAAGATAACTGCAAGACATAAGTATGTTTTTAAAGTAATTTTTAATGAGATATATCAAGTTGAATATCAGCTTACTGATGATAAGGACTTTTATTTAACTTCAACTTCACCAAGATTAAATTATTCTAAATCAATTTTATTTGATGGAGAGGTATTTGTTGAGTCAGTTGATTTGTTACAAGAAAGACAGATAAATGAGGTGGAAGTTAACTTTGTAGAAATAAATGAGAATCCTTATTTGTTTGCTACTACTCACCAAGAGTCATATCATCATGATTTATTTGCCGCTACTTTTTATCTGATTAGTAGGTATGAGGAATATTTCCCGCACTTGAAAGATAAATACGGAAGGTATAAAGCATCAGAAAGCATTGCTTATAAAGAGGGTTTTCTAAAAAGACCAATTGTAAATATTTGGGGGCAAGAATTTATAACGGTTCTGGAGGATAAATACCCTGAACTTCAAATAAACAAACCTAAGTTTAAATATATTTCCACAATTGATATTGATAATGCCTACCTTTATAAAGGGAAGGGATTCGTGCGTTTTTTGGCTTTTCTTATAAAATCGGTTTTGTCTTTTAATTTTTCAGAAATAAAACAGGCTGTAGAGGTGGTTTTCAGAAAAAGAAAAGACCCTTATGATACTTTTTCCTTACAATTTAATCTTCAGAAAAAATATGATTTAAATGTGAAGTATTTTGTTCTCTTAGGTGATTATGGTCTGAATGATAAGAATTTATCGCATACAAATAGTAATGTTAATTCTTTGATTAAACGCCTTGCAGATTTAGCTCCAGTAGGAATTCACCCTTCATTTGGCTCAAATAAGAATATTGTAAACTTACAAGAAGAGATAAAAAGGTTAGAGTATATCCAAAAAAGAGAGGTTTCTTTGAGCCGACAGCATTTTTTGAAACTGTCCTTACCAGATACTTATAAAAAACTTATTGCTTCAGGGATTACTGATGATTACACAATGGGGTATGCATCCGAATTAGGATTTAGGGCAGGCATTGCCTCATCCTTTACTTTTTATGATTTGGATATGGAACAAGAGTTGCCAATTAGAATTCATCCTTTTGCAATTACTGATGATGTTTTGAAATTTAATATGAAGATTAGTGCTGATGATGTTGTGTCTGAAATTTCTGAACTCATTGATACAGTTAAAAAAATAGATGGAACTTTGATAAGTGTTTGGCATAATGATACTTTTAGTAATTTTGGACAATGGAAAGGATGGAAGAATGTATATGAGGAGATGGTTAAGTTAATAAAACAATAAGTATGAAATTTAATAATTTAGGAATAAATAACTCAATATTTAATCATTTCATTCGCGAGATTAGAGATGTTAAAATTCAAAATGACCCATTAAGGTTCAGAAGAAATATTGAAAGAATTGGGGAGATTTTTGCTTATGAGATAAGTAAAAAAATGGATTATGAAGATAAAGATATTACTACTCCATTAGGGATTTCTTCTGAAAGTTTAATGACAGAAGCCCCAGTTTTAGCAACTATATTAAGAGCTGGACTTCCTCTCCATCAAGGTCTCCTTAATTATTTTGACAGGTCAGACAATACTTTTATTTCAGCTTATAGAAAGCATAAAAAAGGCAGTGATTTTGTAATTAAGATTGAATATATGGCTTCTCCATCTTTGGAGGGAAAGACTGTTATTTTATGTGATCCAATGTTGGCTAGTGGAAGCTCCATGGTATTGGCTATGGAAGCTCTCCTTTCAAAAGGAAATCCAAAGCATATTCATGTTGTGGCAATTATTGCAAGTTCTGAAGGAATTCAATATTTGAAAGAAAACTCTCCTGTAAAAAATTGGACTTTATGGGTCGGGGCAGAAGATGAAGAAATGACAGCACAATCTTACATAGTGCCTGGGCTTGGTGATGCTGGGGATTTAGCTTTTGGAGAGAAAGAGTAAATGAAATACAAACATATTTTCTTTGATTTAGATAGAACTCTCTGGGATTTTGAAATAAATTCTCATGAAACTTTAGTAGAACTTTGTAATACATACAAACTGAATGCAATAGGTGTAGATGATTATGAAGATTTTATAAGAACTTATAAAAATCATAATGCTAAACTTTGGGATTTATACAGAGTAGATAAAATTTCTCAAAAAGATTTAAGAAGAGAAAGGTTTCAAAGAGCTCTTGCTGATTATAATATAGAAGATCCCATTCTTGCAGAAAGTATTGGAGAAGATTATATTGATGTTTGCCCAAGAAAGAACAAGTTATATCCACATGCAATTGAAGTTTTAGACTATTTAAAAGAGAGGTATGAACTTCACATTATCACTAACGGATTTGACAAAACACAACATATTAAGTTAGAACATTCTAATTTGAAACCTTATTTTAATCAGATAATAACTTCTGAGAAAACAGGGGTAAAAAAACCAAATCCTTTAATTTTCTCTCATGCACTTACTTTAGCAAATGCAATAAAAGATGAAAGTGTTTATATTGGAGATAATCTAATTGTAGATATTTTAGGATGTCAAAATTCTGGAATAGATGGAGTTTATTTTAATCCTGAGAGAATAGAACATGCTGAAAATCCAAAATTTGAGATTGAGTGTTTAAGCAAACTTAAGAAGATATTTTAAATCCCCCTTTTTTTAAATCTTTCCAATAATTAGAATATGATTTACTTATAACTCCTGGATTACTTATCTGCAACTCTCCAAATTTTAAGGAAAGTGGAGCAAAACTCATTGCCATTCTATGGTCGTCATAAGTTTCAATTATTTTTGGTGTATTAAGTTTTAGAAGCTCATTTTCTACTGCAGTAATCCTATCTGTTTCTTTGTTTTTTAAAGTTTGAATTCCTGTAAATTCTGAACCCTTTTTTAAGGCAAAAAGTGTGCATTTTAATGATTGGTAAATATCAGGTGTTTCAATGAGATTGTAAGTTTCTGAAGGGCTAATCTTTTTATTTTTTGTCAATATTAAATTCCCATTTTTAAACACTGAATCTACTCCTAAATCTTTAAAAATTTCTTTACAAGCAGAATCTCCTTGAATAGACTCCTCATTTAATCCTCTTAAGATTATTTTACATTTTTCAGATAATGATGCACTTTGAAACCAAAAAGTTGCAGCAGACCAATCTGATTCTACAGTGTAGTTTTTTGCTACATATTCTTGCTTTAGAATAGTAATTACTTCCTTGTTCCATGTCCAATTAATTCCAAATTCACCCATCAATTTTAAAGTCATCAATACATAAGATTTTGAAACTAATTCTCCTTTTATTTTAAGTATTAGACCATTTCTTAAATTAGGAGCGATTAGTAAAAGTGATGAAATAAACTGAGAACTTATTGTGCCGTCAATTTCTATTTCTCCACCATCAATTTCTGTTCCAATAATTTTTAATGGAGGAGAATCCTCTTTCTCTAAATATTCAATTTTAACTCTCAATCCTTGTAAAGAATTTACCAACTCTTTTATAGGCCTTTCCTTCATTCTATCCGATCCGTTTAAAATAAATTCTTTGCCTTTCTGAATTGATAAAAAAGAAGTTAAAAAACGAAAAGAAGTTCCTGCATGAGAAACATTAATTGTTTTTTCTTTAGAATTTAAAGCATTTTTAAGCAAGATTGTATCATCAGATTCAGATAGATTTTTAATGAGGAATTTCTCTTTACAAAGTGCTTTAATAATCAATAATCGATTAGATATACTTTTTGATGAGGGCAAATCTATCTCACAATTTACTACTTTAGTTGGGTGTGAAATTTTATAATTCATCTGTAGAAAATAAATTATCTACACTACAACTCCCTATGTTTGTAAGTAAAGAGAAGTTAATTTTCCCTACTTTATTTTTCTTGTCATTCATTAAAAACGGAAGTAAATCTGATTTTTTTGGATTAAAGGGTAAAGAAAAATTAGACAAAATATAATTTTTGATTTCATTCTTTTTTTCTTGAGAAATTACTGATAATTCTACTTCTAAAAGTATTCCCATTAGCACAGCCTCTCCATGCAAAATAGGAGTTCCTTTTTCTAAATAATAACTTTCAACTGCATGTCCGAAAGTATGTCCAAAATTCAGCTTTTTCCTTTCTCCTTTTTCATAGGGGTCAGATAAGACAATTTTGTTTTTTATATTTATTGAGGTTTCAATTATTTTTTCCCAATTCATTTCATTAAAAGGAACTGAAATAATTTCTTCCCACAAATTCTTATCTGAAATGAGAGCATGTTTTACCACTTCAGCAAAGCCAGATTTCAACTGATTTTCTGGAAGTGTTTGTAAAAATTCAGGACTAATAATAACCGATTTAGGATTTGAAAAAAGTCCTACTTGATTTTTGAAATCTTTAAAGTCAATACCTAGTTTTCCACCAACAGAAGCATCTACCATAGCCAATAAAGTAGTCGGAACTTGTATAAAATCAATCCCTCTTTTATAAGTAGAAGCTGCAAAACCTCCCATATCTCCAATAACTCCACCTCCCAAATTTATCAATAAGGAATCTCTATCAAAATTATGTTCTGAAAGTTGTTCCCAAATATAATTACAGCTAGAAATGCTTTTATTTATTTCTCCTGAAATAACCTCAATAATAATTGAGTTTTCCAGTTGAGGAAGTTTTGGTAAGCAATTTCGTTTTGTATTCTCATCAACTAGTATTGCTACTTTGGAATACCCAGAAATATCCAATTTGGAAAGAGAATTTTCTCCAAGCCAAATAGAATAGTTATCTGATTTTATTTCTTTCACTCTGTAACTTCTGGCAAAGGGTTTCCGGTACACCCATTAGGATATGCAGTTCCTAAAATTGTAGAAATTGTTGGGGCAATATCACGAATATTTACTTTTCTATCTGTTTTTCCTTGTGGTATTGCACCTCCCCAGAAAATTAGTGGAACATGTGTATCATAACTATAAGAAGAACCATGAGTAGTTCCTCCGGAAGACCAATATGATGAGAGCCATCCAGTTTGCAAGCTCACAATTACATCACCCGATCTTTTCTGATTAAAACCTCTCTGAACTAAAGAATGAAAAGAATTAGAGTATTCATTTTCGTGTAATTGTGTTGCTGTATAAGTGTTTTTTACCCACTTATGTTTCAAGAAAAACTGTGCACAATTTCTCTGAATTTCTTCCAAACTTACATTTTTTTCTTCAATCAAATCATGATTTAAAAACAAATGATTATTGGAATAGTTCTTTATCCAATCTCCCTTTCCGTAAATAGTATTCAGATGAGATAGTAATTCTGTTTTCATGATTGAGCCATCAAAATAACCAGCAGGAATATTCCTTTCTAAAAGTTCATTTGGTTCTGAAACTACACCATGATCGGCAGTGATAAATACAATTGCATTTTCAAAACCAACTTTACTATTAATTGTTTTTAAGAGTTTGGCTATATCCTTATCCAAACGAATATAAGTGTCTTTAATTTCAGAAGCATGAGGGCCATATTGATGACCAATATAATCGGTAGAAGAAAAACTAACTGTTAAAATATCTGTGTTTTTTCCTTGTCCTAATTTTTCTTTCAAAAGTATTTCAAGTGCCAAATCATTTAAAATAGTATTACCAAATGGTGTCTTTTTTATTGCACTCCCTCCTTTTTGTATTAGTAAGGAGTCTAAATTATGAGTGAATTCCCCATCAACTTCCCAATTTCCTTTCAAATAATTTTGAGCCGTATTATTATCATTTATTTCCTGAATATAGTTTGGGAGATTGTTCATATAAAATGAAGAAGTAATCCATCTGCCCTCAGAATTCATCCAATAAGCAGCATTTGCAGCATGACCAGCAGATAGAATTGCACCCCTATCTTTTAATGATATTCCTATAACTTTACTTTCTTCATTGAATAGTTTTAACTCGTCACTAAAGGTTGTAGTTAGCATATGGTGTGGTGACATCTTCCCGTCAGCAGATTGTACATCTACATTTTTTTGTTCGCAATTACAAACGGTATGCATATCCCCATCTCCTGCACAATATATATAATCTCCTGAGTTTTTATCGTACCAGTCATTAGCAATTATCCCGTGTACAGCAGGAGTAGTTCCTGTATAAATACTTGCATGACCAGGACCTGTATATGTAGGAACATATCCGAATTGTGCATTCCTGAAAAAATGACCTTCATTTATCAGTCTTTTGAAACCATCATTCCCAAAATCTTTCCAAAAACGATATATATAATCGTAACGCATTTGATCCACTACAATTCCTACTACTAGTTTTGGTTTTGTTATTTCATTCTCTGAACCTACTTGAAGAGAAAAGGAAATTCCTTTTGACTTTTTTTGTGCAAAAGATTGAAATCCTGTAAAAATGATAAGTGTAAGTATGAGTGTTTTTTTCATTGTTAATCTATTGTTTTAAGAAATAATATTTTGTTGAAGTAATATGATACATTATCGAATCTTGATAGACTCCGTTTATATTAAATATTGGAAAAATAGTTGTGTCATTTTGAATTGATGTTATTTGAAGTTCATTAATATCTAATTTATTAATTAAAAATTTCTGAGTATTACCATTTTGAAAATTTATCTCTAAAGTATCTGATTTTTTTAAGTAACTATGTTGCTCATCATTGTAAGTAATATCATTATAATCTACATATGTTTCTATTAAGCTCTGACTTTCATTAAAACTCCAAATCCTAGACTTAAAAACAGTTGATTCACCGGATGTAATTACGTATTGAAGTGTATTTGATATAAAAAGACTTTCATTTACACTGTTATTATAAATAATATTTGTGTTTCCATCAATATAATTTCCTCCAAAAATCCCTTCTTCTAAAAAATTATTTTCGACATTAAGATTCCAAGCGTTATTTAGAGAAATTGGTTCTATTACTACTTCATTGTTTCCCTCTTTCTTACAAGAACTAAATAGTATAGGCAAACAAAGTAATATAAGTAGTAGTTTTTTCATTTTTTCCTATTTTTAATCGCAAGAACCCCAAGAGATAAACTTACCGCAACTAATACATCTGCCATTGGGGGTACTTCAGGCCAAACAAAATTCCAGATACAAACTAGCGCAAGCCATACAAACCAAATCCAATCCAATTTTTTTATTTTCATTTTATACATGTAATAGACTAGCAAACTTACAAAAAGCCCCCAAAACATACCTCCTAGAATATCAAATGGATAATGTACTCCTAAATAAACTCTACTAAAACCAACCAAAACTGCCCAAGAAAACAAATGCACAAATCCCCAATAATTCCTGAATAATAAGGATACAAAAAAGGCAATTGCAAAAGAGTTAGAAGCATGTGAGGAGATAAATCCGAAAGGACCTCCACAACCATCAACAACTCTTATTGCTTCTAAAAAATGACATGGTCTTGCTCTTTCAAAAACTTCTTTAAAAAGATGAACACTTCCAAAATCTGCTATAAAAATTAGCAATCCTAATGCTAATAATATTTTAATGAATTGATTTGAAAATCGTTTGTAAATTAAATATAGTATATAAATATAAAGTGGAATCCAAAACCATTTTGAAGAAATAAGAATCATTAGCTGATCCATTTGTTCCCATCCTGCAGGGTTGATTATTCTGAATAAATATTCATCTATTTTCTGCAGCTTCTCCATTACTCATTCAGTTTTTTCCAGATTAAATCTTTCAGTTCTGTAATCCCTTGTTGGGCAACAGAAGAAATAAATAAAGAAGGTAAATCTTTTGGCAATTCTTCTTTCATTTCAGCTATTAGTTCTTCATCTAACATATCAGATTTACTAATGGCAAGTATCCTGTCTTTATCCAAAAGTTCAGGATTATATTTTTGTAATTCTCCTAAAAGAATTTCGTATTCCTTTGCAATGTCAGCTGAATCGGCTGGTACCATAAATAGTAGGGTAGAATTTCTTTCAATATGTCGCAAGAATCGTAATCCCAACCCTTTTCCTTCAGAAGCTCCTTCAATAATTCCAGGAATATCTGCCATGATAAAGGACTTGTCTCCTCTATAGGATACAATTCCTAAATTAGGGACTAAGGTTGTGAACGGGTAGTTGGCAATCTGTGGTTTTGCAGCAGAAATTACCGAAAGTAAAGTAGATTTACCTGCATTTGGAAAGCCTACTAATCCAATGTCAGCCAATACTTTTAGCTCTAAAACAAACCAATCTTCAATTACATCACCACCAGGCTGAGAATATCTTGGAGCTTGATTGGTTGGGGATTTAAAGTGAGAATTTCCTCTTCCACCCATTCCACCTTTTACGAGCGTAATTTCTTCTGCATCATCTGTTATTTCAAATAAGACTTCTCCACTTTCAGCATGCTTAATAATTGTACCTAAAGGTACTTCAATATAGCTACTCTCTCCATCTTTACCAAAGCTATTACTTCCAGTTCCATCACCGCCATGGTTAGCAAAGATGTGTTTTTGATAACGCAAATGAAGTAAAGTCCACATTTGTTTATTCCCTCTGATAATTACACTTCCTCCATGCCCTCCATCTCCACCATCCGGACCACCTTTTGCTGTGGTTTTATCTCTCCTAAAGTGAGAGGATCCAGCACCTCCTTTACCAGAACGGCAAAAGATTTTTACATAATCAACAAAGTTGGAATTTTTAACTCTCATTTACAATGTATCAATCACATTATTAAGTTTACTTGCAATGTCTTCTACAGTACCATTACCTTTAATTTCAGATAGTTTATTTTGTGTAGAATAATAGTCTTTAAGTGGTGCTGTTTTATTATTATATTCATTAATTCGATTTGCAATAATGCTCTCATTTTGGTCGTCTGCTCTTCCAGAATTCTCTCCCCTTGCTAGTAATCTTCTTATTAATTCTTCATCTTCAACTATTAAAGAAAGCATAGCTGAAATTGAAGTTCCTTTCTCATCTAACAAATTATCCAGAGCTTCAGCTTGTGCTGTAGTTCTTGGGAAACCATCAAAAATAAACCCATTTGCATTTGGGTTATTATCTAATTTGGAAGATATCATTCCAATAACAACTGCATCAGGTACTAAATCTCCTCTATCCATTAATGTTTTTGCCTTTAATCCTAAAATAGTTCCTGCAGCTATTTCTCCTCTTAATATATCGCCAGTTGAAAGGTGTACTAGGTCATATTTGTCAATTAATAAGTTAGATTGCGTTCCTTTCCCTGCACCAGGGGGCCCAAATAATACTAAGTTTAACATTGGTTTTTAGTTTAGTTTTTTAATTTAAAAATATGTGGCAAATTACGCCCAATTTCGTCATAATCCAAACCATATCCTACAACAAAATCATTTGGGATAGATTTCCCAATAAAATCAATAGGAATTTCTTTTGTATAGGCCTCTGGCTTAAAGAGTAATGTAGCAACTTTTATATCTGCCACCTCTTCTTTTTCAAGTAATGATATTATTTTTTCTAAGGTAATACCGGTATCAATTATATCTTCAAGGATTATGATATTTCTATTTCTAATATCTTGTCCTAGACCAATTAGTTTGCTTACTTCTCCAGTTGTTTGAGTTCCCGAGTAAGATGAAAGCTTAACAAAAGAAATTTCGGTATTTGGTAGAGTTATCTTCTTCATTATATCTGAAGAAAACATGAAAGAACCATTCAATACAGAAATAAATAAAGGATCTTTTATTCTTGCGTTATTTATATTATGAGCCATAGAATGTACTATAGCAGCAATTTCAGTCTCCGGAATAAAAACTTCAAATGTTTTATTATGTAAAGTAATTGGTTTCATTTAACAATTTCAGTTTCTCTTCCCACATATCTTTGATAGTTAAAAGTTTTCTTTCTGGATTTTGCTCACTTATATTAATAGATGAGGTAGAAGTGACACCATTAAGCTGATCAACCACAGCTAATCCTTCACCTAATTCATAATAATCTACTGTTACAAAATTAGGGAATTTATTAGTTTGGGTTTGACAATTTAGAGCTCTATTAATAAAAAATGGATTTGCATTTACATCATTTGATTCATTGTAGAGGCCATATCCTAAGGTAGCATCAGTAACAAAATGATTGAAGATAAATAAATCATTTAAAGGATCTCCTCTGTTAAAATCACATGTAAAATCATTGATATTGCCAACACTATAATGCGTTTCTACAGCATACTCCCATACATAATGATACCAATCTTGTGAACTACTTGCATCATCAACATCAGAAAAGATAACTAGTCTATTATCATTATCAATCATGTTTTGTAATGTAGGCCATGTTGCATTATGTGTGTATAAATAATTAGATAATCCTGATTGGTTAATTTCATCCTCTATGTCATTAGTTGTCACATAACATTCTAGTATGATTGTTATAACTTCATTTGGATTATTATCTAAAAATATTTTGATGTCATTAAATATATCAGATAACGGGATGTATCCCAGGGCAATTATTGAATGATATACCACTGGAGTGCCAAATAAATCATTATAAACATCAATCATCAAACCTCTAACTCCATCATTTAATTGAGATGCTATATTATAGGTTTGATTAGGAAATAATAATCCATCTTGATCTGAGTTAAAAGCATTATGTGTTGTTAAATAAGCAACCTCATTATATTGCTTGGAACATAAATCCAATGAACCATTACATTGTGCATGGCTAATCTGTAGTGAGATCACTAGTAGTAATAATATAGATATAGTTTTCTTCATGTTTAATTATTACACCATACTTTTCTTAAAGTTAATTGCTCTTCTGTTGGTTTTTTTATTCTTACAAGTTCCAAAAGTTTGTAATGATTCCCAACAGCTAAAGATATGGTTTTTTCTGAAAACTTCTTTTTTATTGTTAAAGTGACATTCTCTTTACATTCTTTCAAGATGTCTGAAAGTTTTCCTTCAATTTTCTCCCCATTTACTTTTGTAATTTCATCTTCAGGAGCAATTCCTTTTTTATCAGTAACCGAATTCGGTTCTACCTTTTTAATAATGATTTTACCATCCTCTTTTACAGCTATAAATCCAAAATATTGAGCAGATAGATTAGGGTTTTTCTTTTCTTTTAATTCCAAACCAGCTACTTCCAAAACCGTTTTTAAAGTTGGGATGTAATCCTCAGTTCCATAAATATGATTTTCAAAAATTTCAGCTACTTTCAGCCCTCCAAATTTCACGCATATATTTCTAAAATCATCTTCAGAATATCCTTTTCCTTTAAGTGCAAAATCTTCATAGAGTTCTCTCATTGCAGAGTGTAAACTTTCTTTTCCATCTGTATTGTTAATGATTTCCAAATCTATCATAAGCATACAAAGTGCAGCATCTGGATAAATAGATGTTTTTCTGTCAGGAGCCCCTAGTTTGTAACCATCTAACCAATTATCAAAACCACTATCAGCAACCGAAAGATTGAATCTTCCATAGTTTATAAGATGTCTTTCCAAGTTCTGATTTTGAGTTTTTGCAAATTCCTCCCAATTAAACACTCCAGAATTATATAACATCATATCTCCCATATAAGTTGTAACTCCCTCTGCAACAAAACCAGTTCGGAAATAATTTTCCTTGGTATAATCGTAAGGGTACATTTCTACTGGTCGGATGGATTTTATATTCCAAGTATGGTAGAGTTCATGAGAACAAACTCCCAATAAATCTTCATATCTTTTATCCATTATTTCTTCTCCAGGACCTAAAAGTAAAACTGTGTTCTTAGTGTGTTCTACTCCATGATAACTTCTGTAAGGGGTGATTTGGAAAAAGTAATGATATTCATCAACTGGGAATCCGCCAAAGTGTTTTATCTGACTTTTAGTGAAAGCTGTGAAGTCCTTGTTTAATTTTTCCCAATCTGGTTTGCATTCCCCTTGAAACCATAAATGAAATGTAATTCCATCTACTTCATATGTTCCGTGCTGTAAAGTATCCGAACAAATAATTGGTGATTCTGAAAGCAAGTCATAACCCTTTACCGTAAGCATATTTTCTTCTTGCTCCATTGATGAGGCAATCTTATAATTTTTAGCAATATTTAATGCAATTTTATAGTCTTCTTCCATTCTATCCACAATATAGAACATGCAGTGTACAGGATTTAAATACAATTGGTGTTCATCCAAATAACAAGCGCCTGCATCCAATTGGTTGGCATAAAAGTTATAAGTAACGGTAATTTCCATTGTTCCAGTTGTATCTACTTCCCATAAATCTTTAGTGATTTTCTTAAATGGAAGAGAATTGTTTTTTTCATCAAAAGCAGCCCATTTTTGAATGTTTTGAGAGAAATTTGCTAACTCATATCTTCCAGGACGCCAAGCAGAAAGTTGAAACTGCATGCTTTTTGCTCCATTTGTTTTGGTAGTAAATTCAAAATCAACAAAGTGCCTATGTGGGTTGCTATATGAAATGGAATAACTTATCATTGTTAAAATTTAAGATGCAAACGTACAAATTTTAAGATGCATAGTTCATGTTTTAAAAATTTGTATTATGTCAATAATATTCATGATGTTTTGAGTAATATTGCAGTCTTAAATAAAAATTTAAAACTATGAACTTTGATGTTATTGTATTAGGAAGTGGTCCTGGAGGCTATGTGTCGGCTATCCGTGCCTCACAATTAGGATTAAAAGTAGCTATTATTGAAAAAGAAAGCTTAGGTGGGATTTGTTTAAACTGGGGTTGTATTCCAACTAAAGCATTATTAAAATCAGCTCAAGTTTTCGAATATATTAATCATGCAGAGGACTATGGAATTTCTGTTAAAGATGCAAATGCTGATTTTCCTGCAATTATTAAAAGAAGTAGAGATGTTGCTGATGGTATGAGTAGTGGGATTGCGTACTTACTTAAAAAGAACAAGGTTGAAGTAATTTATGGTTTTGGAAAAGTAAAACCAGGAAATAAAGTAGCTGTTACTGTTGATGGTAAATCAACTGATTATTCAGCAAAAAATATTATTATAGCAACAGGTGCTAGAAGTAGACAACTACCTAATTTACCTCAAGATGGAAAAAAAATAATTGGATATAGAGATGCACTTGCTTTAGCAAAGGCACCTAAAAAAATGGTGATTGTTGGTTCTGGAGCAATTGGTGTAGAGTTTGCTTATTTCTATAATTCAATGGGTACAGATGTTACTGTTGTTGAGTTTATGCCAAATATTGTTCCTGTTGAGGATGTTGATGTTTCCAAGCAGTTACAAAGATCATTCAAAAAGTCAGGAATTAAAGTAATGACGAACTCATCTGTTGAGAAAATAGACACTAATGGTACAGGTTGTAAAGTAATGATAAAAACTAAAAAAGGTGAAGAAACTATAGAATGTGATGTGGTGCTTTCAGCTGTTGGAATTGTTGCTAATATTGAGAATATTGGTTTGGAAGAAGTTGGTATTAAAACAGAAAAAGGAAAAATTTTGGTAGATGATTTCTACAATACAAATGTAAGTGGATATCATGCTATTGGTGATGTCTTGCCAAATCAAGCATTGGCACATGTTGCATCTGCTGAAGGAATTACTTGTGTAGAAAAAATTGCAGGACATAACCCTGAGCCAATTGATTATGGAAATATTCCTGGTTGTACTTATGCTAGTCCAGAAATTGCATCAGTAGGAATGACAGAAGCAGCTGCTAAAGAAGCAGGATATGAAATTAAAGTAGGGAAATTTCCTTTTACAGCATCCGGTAAAGCATCTGCAGCAGGACATAAAGATGGTTTTGTAAAAGTTATTTTTGACGCTAAATATGGAGAGTGGTTAGGTTGCCATATGATAGGATACAATGTTACGGAATTGATTGCTGAAGCAGTAGTTGCTCGTAAATTAGAAACTACAGGGCATGAAGTATTAAAAGCTGTTCATCCTCACCCAACAATGAGTGAAGCTGTGATGGAAGCAGTAGCGGATGCTTATGATGAGGTTATTCATATATAGTTTGAGTATTTAAATATAAAATAAAAGCCCTCCAATTTGGAGGGCTTTTTTATTTATTGAAATTTTGAGTTTATAACAAATAACTAATCTTACTGCACAACCAACTTCCTTTGCTCAGTTATCCCCTTATGCATTAACTTTACAAAATAGATGCCTTTTGCTTGTTTGCTGAGGTCAATTTGTTGTAGTCCACCATGAATGGTTTCATTGGCAACTAGCTTTCCAAAGATAGAATACACTTCTACTTTCATAGTGTTGGCATCCGTACGGATATTAAATATTCCTTTAGTAGGGTTCGGGTAAATTAAGGTATTAGTATTGATACTCTCACCTTCTTCAATAGCTAAAATATTTTGGCCATTAATATTGATATTGTCCATATAAAAATGATTACCATAATCATTAATAGCAACAAAACGCACCATAATTGTATCTCCATTCAGTCCCCAAGTACTTAAATTGATACTATCACTTGCCCAGCTGCCACAAGTAGGAGACCAAGCACTTCCTTCATAAGGTACAGTTTGCAAATCTGGACCGATAGCTCCATAAATAGAATCCCAAGTGCTACCGCAATCAGTAGAGATATCAATTCTTAATCCATCATCATAACCACTTGCATATCCGGAATATGCATAGTCGTAAGTTAACCAGTTTTGCGCACTTACGCCATTTCCTAAGGACACCTTGTTACTAATTAAATAAGCCTCTTCACCAGGATATTGAATCCAGTAATGATTAACATAAGCAGTAGTTGTCGGAAGACAATCTATTCCAAAATCAACAACAGTAGAAAGCCAACTAAAAGATGGTGATTCTAATTCCCATGCTGTAGGAGGAAAGTTGCTATTCTCAAAATCTTGAGCAAAATTTATTGAATTTGTTATTAATGATATTGAATCAGCATAAGTAATGAAATCAGTATAAGATTGTGAGCTTGTTCCAAAAGCGTCAGTTACGGTTAAAGTAACATCATACTTTCCAGGATTTGAGTAAACAACAACTGGGTCTTCCTGAGTAGATGAAGAAGGAGTCCCTCCAGGGAAAGACCATTGCCAAGAAGCACTGCTTAATCTTACAGCTGAATGATCAACAAACTTTACCGTATCATTTATACAATTAATTTCTAATCTATCTGCAGCAATTTGTGCTGATGGCGGGGTGTTTTCATAAAAATCAATTTCATAAGCGCTTCTGTTAGTTCCATTTTGTAAAATCCCCTCACGATAATAAGGGATTAACTGTGTTGAATAGGTGTTTTTAGGCAAATTAACGTCATATATATCCCAATCAGCCATAGAATTATTTCTGTAGTAAACAGACTCCCTTGTTCCTATATACACCCCATTTCCTCCTCTTTGATGTTCAATATTAGTAACATTAATATTATCAAGAGTTGGTGTACTCCAATTTATCCAGTTTTGTCCACCATCTACCGATTTAAAAACTTCATACCCTTCAGCATCTTGCACTCCGCCATACATACTGCATCTTGCAATCCAAAGTGTATTTTCGTCATAACTACTTATAGATATATCATATGGAATCCAATCCTGACCATTGATATTTGTTGGGGTAATTTCAATCCAAGTATTTCCTGCATCTGAAGATCTGTAAATATGTTTAGTTCCCCACCATGATGGCCAAGTAGCTACATAAATTACATCAGGATTACTCCATGCTACCTCAACAGATGTTACTTTGTCATTAAAATGATAAACAGGAGAATAACTTGCACCATTATTTTTTGATAGCCAAAGAGTTGTATCTTCTCCAATATAGTTCCAATTATAACACCTTGGGTCAAATTCCATTTGGGAAGATTCTCCTGTTATATAGGATGCATTTGGTTTTTTAGCTAAAGAGAAGCCTGAAATTCCAATTGTCCTATCTCCTGAAAGTACCTTTCCACCATAGTCACTATAAGCAACTCTTGGATTTCCAAAATTTACAAAGCCTCTTATCCCATCACCACCATCAGTACATAGCCAATCATTTATGTAAGTATTCCCATCTTTAAGCATTGTTCCATTATGGTAAGTTCCACCAAGCATTACTTCTCCATCCTTAAAGCCTGCACCAAATCCCCAAAAATCAGCTCCCGCAATACCGTATTGTTTTTTGTAAATACTATCACCTGCATTATCAGAATAAAACACACCTCCATCACATGCAAACCACAGATCATTACCAAAGTAGTTGATATCATGAATATCTGCATGAACATACCCTTTTTTATGAGGTTCACTCCATTTGGCAGGGCACGTAAAGCTGACACCATTGTCAAAAGATATCCAATGCTGAACTCCTCCAACATGAATAATGTCAGCATTTGTTGGGTTTACTGCCAAACCTAAATCATAATAATATTGTCCTCCATCATCTGATCCATCCGGTTGCCAGCCCATCATATTTATATTTACTGAATCTGGCGGACCTGCAGGTTGAGGTCCACAACATTCAAAAGTCCAATTCTCTCCTTTATCATAACTAATATATACTCCATATAACCCACTTCCTCCATTTGCATGACCTGTTGCAAGGGCAACAATTTTATCTGGTGATGCAGGGCTAACGGCAATTTCTGTTCTTCCTTGCTCATCTCCAGTTCCAGGGTTAGGCCATCCGTTTGTAAAGTTTGTAAGTGTATTCCCTCCATTATCTGATCTGTAAAAAAGAGTACTATCTCCCGCTTGTTTTACAAAATACATTGTATTTGGATTGCTAGGATGAAACTCAATTTCTAAAAAATTACCATTCATAATCAAAGTGAAGTTATTCCCTCCATCTATTGATTTAAATAGACCTTCATCAGATGCGATAAATAATATTTGATTATTAGTAGTTGATAGTTTTATATCCTTTGTTGAATGGGATAAAGCAGTAAATGTTGCATTCCCAATAACTGTCCAGTTTACCCCTCCATCATATGATTTATAAATTCCTCCATTCCCACTGATGTAGATAATTTCTGGATTTGTAAAATCTATTTCAATAGCATATACTCCATTTAGAAATAAATCCTGCGTAATTAAATTCCAGTTATCACCTTTATCAATTGTTTTCCATGCACCAGCAGTAGCTGAACCAGCATATAATACATTTGGATTACTTGCAGCTTGTTCTATTGTATATACATGAGCAGCACCAGGGGCATAACTTCTACTTGCAGCATCCTTATCGAAATCCCAAGGTCCTACACATTCCCATTGATTACTGCTTTTTGAAGTTTTAAGAGTTGGTTTAGCGTTTGAGAATCTACTAATACCCCTTAACCATCTTTTGTAGTACTGTGTGTGTTTATTTTTTACTAATTCATTCTTTTTATAATAATCGGTATAGGCATTAATTACTTCTCCTTCATCAGGATTTTCTGCATACATCAATTGTGCCCAATGCGGCAAATTTTCAGCATTTGCATTGTATTTCATTTCCACTTGCGCAACAAGTGAAAACTTGAAAGTGATAAAAAGTAGGAATAGTAATTTCTTCATAATTAGGTAATAAAAAAGGTCGCATAATTGCGACCTTAAAATTAGTTTTTTTTATTATAAGCTAAAAGCTTCTTTTATTTCTTCTTGGCAGTCTATTTTTTCCCAAGTAAAAGTTTCTACTTCTATTTCTTTTTGTTTTCCGTTAACAAGGAAACTAACAGTTTTATTTTCTGATGTTCTTCCCATATGCCCGTAAGCTGCAGTTTCGGAATAAATAGGATTTTTAAGTTTTAAACGGCTAATAATTGATGCTGGTTTTAAGTTGAAACAAGGCATGTTTTTTACTATCTCAGCAATTTCTCCATCTGTCTTATTTACTTTAGAAGTTCTGTAAGTATCAATGAAAATACCCATTGGCTCAGCAACTCCAATGGCATAACTTACTTGTACTAAAATTCTGTCAGCAACACCTGCTTCTACCAAGTTTTTAGCAATATGACGAGTTGCATAAGCTGCTGAACGATCCACTTTTGATGGGTCTTTACCAGAAAATGCTCCACCACCATGAGCCCCTTTTCCACCATATGTATCTACAATAATTTTTCTACCAGTAAGTCCAGTATCTCCATGTGGCCCTCCAATCACAAATTTTCCTGTTGGATTTACATGGTATTTTTCTGTTCCGAAAAGCGCTTTATTATCTTCTGATAATTGAATTTTAATTCTTGGAATTAATATTTCTCTAACATCTTTTTCAATTTGCTCTTGCATTGGTTTTTCATCAGCAAAATCATCATGCTGAGTGGAAACTACAATGTCAGTTATTCGCTTAGGCGTATGGTCATCATTATATTCCAAAGTAACCTGCGATTTTGAATCAGGACGCAAGTAAGTCATTTCCTTCCCTGCTTTACGGATTGCCGCAAGTTCAATTAATATTTTATGCGAAATATCCAAAGCCAAAGGCATTAAATTCTCGGTTTCGTTTGTAGCATAACCAAACATCATTCCTTGGTCTCCTGCTCCTTGTTCTTTGTTTAATCCTTTTCCTTCAACTACTCCTTGATTAATATCTGGTGACTGTTCGTGTATTGCTGAAATAACTCCACAACTATCTCCATCAAATTGGTATTCTGATTTATCGTATCCAATTTTTAAAATTACTTCTCTAGCAATTTTTTGAACATCAATGTAAGCTTCAGTAGTTACTTCACCTGAAAGCACTGTAAGTCCTGTAGTTACTAAGGTTTCACAAGCAACTTTTGAGTTTGGGTCTTGGGCTAAAAAATTATCTAATAGTGCATCCGAAATCTGATCGGCTACTTTGTCTGGGTGTCCTTCTGAAACGGACTCTGATGTGAAATAATATGACATCTTTTTAAATTTTAAGTTTAACAATAATTTAATCGGACGATTTGGCGTAAAAGCGCTAAAGGAAATACTGTTTTTAGCATTTTTTTTAGTGGTTGCAATAGGCCAAATCTATCCACTTAGGTCGGCAAACTTATAAAATTTTTTAAAATTGTGCTTGTTTTTTAATTTTTTTGTTTTTATTTGTGCCATACTTATCAAGAAAGACGGAGGGATGGGCCCTATGATGTCTTGGCAACCTTGGAAATGCAAGGTGCCAAATCCCACTCCATAATATGGAGGAAGATGAGCGGAATACATAAATTTTCCCCACCCTATCTTTTTTGCTAAGTCTTATTAAAATATGAGACCTAAAATAGAACAATTACTACTGAACAGAATCCTTGTGCTTGATGGCGCAATGGGTACTATGATCCAAAGATATACTCTTTCTGAAGAAGATTTTAGAGGAGAACAATTCAAAAATCATTCTTTTGATGTAAAAGGAAATAATGACTTGCTTTCCATCACACGCCCTGATATTATCAAGGCAATCCATAAAGAATATTTGGATACTGGGGCTGATATTATTGAAACAAATACCTTTAGCGGAACAAGCATTGCGCAAGGGGATTATAGTTTAGAATCGGCTGTATATGAGTTAAATTTCCAATCTGCAAAAATTGCAAAGGAGGTGGCTATTGCGTGTTCAACTCCTGAAAAACCAAGATTTGTTGCTGGGGCTATTGGGCCAACCAACCGTACAGCATCTATCTCTCCTGATGTAGAAAATCCTGCATTTAGGCATATTACTTTTGATGGGCTAAAGGATGCTTATATTGAACAGGTAAATGCTTTGTTAGATGGGGGAGTAGATTTATTATTGGTAGAAACCGTATTCGATACCCTTAATTGTAAGGCTGCATTATTTGCCATTGAAGAGGTATTTGAAGCAAAAGACTTACGAGTTCCTATTATGGTTTCAGGAACAATTACGGATGAAAGTGGCAGAACACTCTCTGGACAAACGGCTGAAGCCTTCTTGAATTCTATTTCCCATATCCCACTATTGAGTGTTGGGTTTAACTGTGCTTTGGGGACAAAAGCCATGCGCCCTTATGTGAGAGAATTATCAAGAAAAGCCCCATTTTATGTGAGTGCTTACCCCAATGCGGGTTTGCCTAATGAAATGGGAGAATATGACGAAAGCCCAGAAGAAATGGGTGCTCAATTAGAAGATTTTATGCAAAGTGATTTGGTTAATATTATTGGAGGTTGTTGTGGTACAACTCCTAAGCACATTGCAGAATTTGCACGCATTGCAAATAAATATTCCCCAAGGAAAATTCCAGTACTTAAAAAGGAAATGCGCTTGAGCGGATTGGAGGCAGTTACGATTTCAACAGCAAGTAATTTTGCAAATATTGGCGAGCGTACTAATGTAATGGGTTCTCTGAAATTCAAAAGATTAATAAAAGAAGATAATCTGGAAAAAGCACTTGAAGTAGCATTGCACCAGGTAGAAGGAGGGGCACAAGCCATTGATATTAATATGGATGATGGAATGTTGGAAGGACAGGAATGCATGACACATTTTTTAAATTTAATAGCATCAGACCCTGATATATCTAAAGTGCCAATTATGGTAGATTCTTCTAAATGGCATATTATAGAAGCAGGACTTAAATGTATACAAGGAAAAGGAATTGTTAATTCTATATCATTAAAAGAAGGAGAAGAAGTGTTTAAACAGCATGCTAAAACCATTCTAAAATATGGTGCTGCTGTGGTTGTAATGGCTTTTGATGAAAAGGGCCAGGCAGTGGACTATAATGATAAAATTAGAATTTGTGAAAGAGCTTATCGTATTTTAGTAGATGAGATTGGTTTTCCTGCTGAGGATATTATTTTTGATCCGAATATATTAACGGTTGCTACTGGCATTGAAGAGCATAATAATTATGCAGTTGATTTTTTCAAGGCTACAAAATGGATAAAAGAAAATCTGCCATACGCTAAGGTAAGTGGTGGCGTGAGTAATGTGTCCTTTTCGTTCAGAGGAAATAATATTGTCCGTGAGGCTATGCATTCTGCCTTTTTATTTCATGCGATTAATAATGGCATGGATATGGGAATTGTAAATGCAGGAATGATTGAGGTGTATCAAGATATTCCTAAATATTTACTGAAATCAGTAGAAGATGTACTATTGAATAAAGATGATGGAGCCACTGAACGCTTGGTGGATTTGGCAGAAAATATAAAGGGAGATGGAAAGCAAAGAGTTGAGGATTTATCTTGGAGAGAACAGTCGTTAGAAGGAAGATTATCTCATGCTTTGGTAAAAGGAATAGTTGCTTTTATTGAACAGGATACAGAAGAAGCTCGCTTAAAAGCAGTACGCCCTTTGGATGTGATTGAAGGTCCTTTAATGGATGGAATGGGAATAGTAGGTGAGCTTTTTGGAGCAGGAAAAATGTTTTTACCACAAGTAGTAAAAAGTGCACGAGTAATGAAAAAAGCAGTGGCAGTACTTACTCCATTTATTGAAAAAGAAAAAACAGCAAGTATCAAGGCAGGAAAAGTGCTTTTGGCTACTGTGAAAGGAGATGTGCATGATATCGGAAAAAATATTCTGGGTGTAGTTTTGGGCTGTAATAATTATGAAATTATTGATTTGGGAGTAATGGTTCCTGCTAATAAAATTCTGGAGGAAGCAAAAAAACAGGATGTAGATGTAATTGGATTAAGCGGATTGATTACTCCTTCTTTGGACGAAATGATTGATGTGGCAAAGGAGATGCAAAGAAATGATTTTAAGGTGCCACTTATGATTGGTGGAGCAACAACTTCTAAGATTCATACAGCAGTAAAAATTTACGAACATTACATTAACAATACGGTTGTACATGTATTGGATGCTTCCAAAGCAGTAGGAGTGACAAGTAAACTAATAGGAAAAGATAAAGCAAATTTCCAAATAGCTGTTGCTACTGAATACGAGACAATTAAGGAAAATTATTTGAATAGAAAATCGGATAAAGAATATGTGAGTATTGCTAGTGCAAGGGAAAATGCAGCTAAAACGGATTGGGAAAACTTAACTATTCCTACTGCAAATCAATTAGGTGTGCAGGTTTTTGATAACATTGATATAACTACCATTCGTAACTATATTGATTGGACACCTTTCTTTTTTACTTGGGAAATGCGTAAAAAATATCCAGCAATATTGGAGGATGAAAACTTTGGAGAGCAAGCAAAGCAGTTATTGGAAGATGCTAATACTATGTTGGATAATATTATTAAAAATAAATGGTTGAAGGCTAAAGCGGTAATTGGTATTTGGCAAGCACACTCAGTAGGAGATAATGTTCATTTATTTGAAAATGGAAAAAAGATTGCTACTTATAATTTCTTGCGTCAGCAAGGGAAAAAGGGAAAAGCAAACAGATGTTTGGCTGATTTTGTAGCACCACTTACTTCCAACAAACAAGATTATATGGGTTCTTTTGTCTGTACGGCAGGTTTGGGAATTGAAAAGCAGTTGGCAGTTTTTGAAAAAGATCATGACGACTATAATAGCATTATGTTGAAAGCTATTGCGGATAGATTAGCAGAAGCCCTTACTGAATATATGCACGAAAAAATCCGTAAAGAAATTTGGGGTTATGCTGGAAATGAGCAGTTCAAAAATGAGGATTTAATTAAGGAAGAGTACAAAGGAATTCGCCCTGCTCCAGGCTATACTGCATGTCCTGATCATACCGAAAAGTTAAAAATATTTGAATTGTTGGATGCTGAAAAAAGTATAGGAGTAAGCCTTACAGAAAGCATGGCTATGAGCCCGAATGCAACAGTAAGTGGTTATTATTTTGCTCATGCTGAGGCTAAATATTTTAGTGTTGGAAAAGTACAGGACGACCAAATAGCAGATTATGCAAAACGAAAAAACATGAGTGTAGCACAAGTAGAGAAATGGCTAAGGTCAAATATATAAAATGAAATTATGAAAGTAACAGAACATATTACAAACGCAAAAAAGACATTATTTTCTTTTGAGATTCTACCTCCTTTAAAAGGAACAAGCATACAGTCTATCTATAATTCCTTAGATCTGTTAATGGAGTTTAATCCTTCATTTGTTGATGTAACTTATCATAGAGAGGAGTTTGTATATAAGAAAAGAACAGATGGATTATTGGAAAGAAGAGCGGTAAGGAAACGACCTGGGACTGTAGGGATATGTGCAGCAATAATGAATAAATATCAGGTGGATACTGTACCTCATATTATCTGTGGAGGTTTTAGTAAGGAAGAAACAGAGAATGCATTAATCGATTTAGATTTCTTAGGAATTGATAATGTATTGGTGTTAAGGGGTGATCCTATAAAATCAGAAACTTATTTTTCAGCAGAAGAAGATGGACATAAATATGCTTCAGAATTATTAGGGCAAGTAAACGAGATGAATAATGGAATCTATTTGGATGAAGAACTAAAAAGTTCAGCTCCAACTAATTTTTGCATAGGGGTTGCTGGCTATCCTGAAAAGCATTTTGAAGCCCCCAATATTCATTCGGATATTCATTTCCTGAAAAAGAAAGTAGAAGCAGGTGCTGATTATATTGTTACACAAATGTTTTTTGACAATCAGAAGTATTTCGATTTTGTAAACTTATGCCGAGAAAATGATATTACTATTCCGATTATACCTGGAATTAAACCTATTTCTACTCAAAAGCAATTGACTTTATTGCCACAAAGGTTTCATTTGAATGTGCCAAATCCACTTGTGGATGAAGTGCTAAAATGCAAGACCAATACAGATGTTAGGCAAGTAGGAGTAGAATGGGCTATTCAGCAAACAAAAGAACTTATTGACTTTGGCGTACCTTGTATCCATTTTTATACTATGGGGAAATCGGATAATGTGCAGCAAATAGTTGGAAGCTTTTCTTAAGCAGTCAATTTTCTAAAATGCTCTTCTAGGTCGATCTTATTATTTTGGAAATTAGAAATTAATTGGTCGTCAACAATTTTACCTTTACTAATGATGATTACTCGGTTACACATTTTATCAACTTCTTGCATAATGTGTGTGGATAGGAGTACAGTTTTATCTTTCCCAACTTCTTTTATTAGATTTCTAATTTCCACCAATTGATTAGGGTCAAGTCCTGTTGTTGGTTCATCAAGAATTAATACTTCTGGATTATGTAAAAGTGCTGCAGCTAACCCAACTCTTTGTCTGTATCCTTTACTTAGTTCTCCAATTTTTTTACTTTGCTCAGGCATTAATCCTATTTGTATGATAATTTCAGCAATACGATTGTTTAAGTTTTCAACTTTATAAATACCTCCAACAAAAGAAAGATATTCTTTCACATACATGTCGGTATAAAGAGGATTGTGCTCTGGTAAATAGCCAATTTTTGCTTTTACTTGTAAGTCTTGTTCTTGAATGTCTAAGTTGCAGACCTGTACCTTACCACTATCTTGCTGTAAATAGCACGTTATGATTTTCATCAGTGTAGATTTTCCAGCTCCATTCGGGCCTAAAAAACCAACTATTTCACCTTTGTTTAGTGTAAAGGAAACATCAGTAAGAGCTTGTTGTTTATCGTAAGATTTAGTTACACTATTTATGATTAATGACATGTAGCAAAGATAGACAATAGATTTTGACAATAGTTAACGATTCATTCTAAAATTATCATAATTTTGTGATATGAATTTACATAACTCTTCAAGATGGTATTTGCACCTTGTTTATTATCAGTTAGTAAAACTCAGTAGGTTTTTTACAAATAATTTTTTTGGAAGAAAAGATCATCAATTTTTATTTATTTTAACTCCACCTTATTGTGGATCTACTTTGTTAAACCAGATTCTTTCTACTTCTAATAATTTGAGTTGTAATAATCATTTAGGTGTTAGGGAAGGGCAATTACTCCCTGAAGTAAAAGACATGATGTTTTTAAATAAAGGTTGGCATAATGAAGTGCATTATGATTGGGCGTTTATCAAAAAAACTTGGATGAAATATTGGGATCAAAGGATGGGTATACTAATGGATAAAAGCAATCCTAATATGATGAGAGTGCCTGCAATAAAGAAAGAATTTCAAAACTCAACCTTTATTGCAATGGTAAGAAATCCATATGCTCAAGTTGAAGGAATTATGAGAAGAAATGGAGCGACAGCAGAATATGCTGCAAAGTTTGCTTTAAAATGTTTGAGGTATCAAAAGCAAAATAAACTTTCAGAAAAAGAAAATATTCTTTTTACTTCTTATGAAGAACTATGTGATACAAAATATGAAGTAGTAGAGAAGATTAAAGAATTTATTCCTGAAATAGGAAATATTGATTCTGATTTAGAATTTTCAGCACATAACTTTAAGACTGATTGCAAAATGAAAATCCAAAATCTAAATAAAGAAAAAATAAAGAAGATAAACAAGGAGAATATGGGTATTATAAACTCTTACTTTAATAAAGAAATAGATTTGCTAGAATTTTTTGGCTATTCAATAATTGAATAACAACTTGCTTTTCTACACTTCCATCATCATAGATTTAAAATAGAGGTTGATTTGTAGCTATTTTCACTTCTTGACCAAGCACATTAATAGTACTTACTAATTCTTTATTCAACCTAATTGACTGTTCAGTTATACTTGTTGGACTATTAGAAATTTGACTAAAAAAGTTCCATATTTCTTCACTTGCCCAAAAATCATCATTTCCCCATGGAGCCACATCAAACCATGTATGTAGTCCATTATATACTTTGTAGAACCAAACTTTATCCCCAGTATTAATATTGTGATATTTTGTTACATCAGTAATATTATTATCATTATTTATATCTAATAAAGAGTAACTAGTATCTACACTGCAAGAATTATAATTTACCCAATTAGTAACAATGTCAGGAGCTGACATATAAGGCCCATAATTTGGAAAGTTTCCTCCATTGAAATTAATCACATTGTCATTTGTTCCATGTAATACTAATACTGAGATATTACTAGAAGGTAAACAAATATTCATATAGTCAAAAATTGTTCCTGCTAATGGAGCAATAGCATCAAAAATATTTGAGTTTTGACATCTTGCTAAATGAAATGATATATCTCCTCCATAAGAAAAACCAGTAGCAAATATTCTGTTTTCATCAAATTGATACTGACTCTGTAACGAATCATTTAATGCATGAATAAAATCAACATCAGACAAACCACTACAATTCCAGGATGTTAGACCTGAAGTTCCATTATCTCCATCAATTAATGCTGTAGGATAACAAACCGCAAAATTATTTTGATCAGATAAGATATTAAAAGCAGTGCTTGACATAATCTGGCCTCCATTCCCACCCCACCCATGAAAAGCATAAACAATTGGTGAGTTTGCTGGTAGATTATTTGGAATATGTAAATAAAACTCTCTTTGTATATTATTATCAGTAAAATAAAAAGGACCATCCTGCCCAAACCCAATCATAGGCATGCAAAGTAATATAAGTAGTAGTTTTTTCATAATATTAGTTTATTGGTTGTAGTTATATCCTTCCCAAAATCCTGAAGAGCCATCTGTTGATGAGCTCCATTCTCCACTTCCATAATTACCATTTAATTGCCCTTCAAAGGCAACACCATAAGTTCCTGTTCCAATGGCAGCATCAAAAATCCCACTATTTGATACAGTGCCAATTAAATCAACCCCCTCAGGAGCAGCAGAAGAAATAGCGGTACCATTAATCTCTCCTGAAGAAGAAATATCAGCATTCCAAGCCCCAACATTAGTACTGTCTTGCTGATAGTAATATCCTGACCAATATCCAATAAATGGAGAACTAGCAGTGTCATCTTCCTCTTCTTTCTTACAAGCTGAAAAGATAAGTGATACTGCCAATAATGTGTAAAGTAGTTTTTTCATAATCTTAGTTTATTGTTAATCTATTGTTTTATTCTATAACTATTCTTTTGTCTACTGTTCCATCATCATAGATGTAAAATAGAGGTTGATTTATTCCTTTTGTTTCTCTTCCAAGAACATCTGTAACTCGCACTACTTGTCTTTTTGTATTTATCTCTGAAACTGAGCTAGCGTTAGGGCAGTAGTTTCCGTCAGGAGCTAATAAAGGAAGTTTATATTGAGTATCAGTTATTAATGCATGCATCAATATATCCGTGCTTTGTAAAAGTGTAGCATTGTAAGGCTCCCATTCATTAGCAATCCCTTGTGCAGTTTGGGCGTCATCCAATATCCCCATATAACTTACAATTGCCCAGTACATATATTCAATCATCATGCATTCATAATCGCAAGTCCAATCATCATAATGATACCAAGCAGAAGCAGGATAAGGATTCGGAATAGTCATAAATTGACCTCCTCTTGCTACATCCATAGCATCCGACATTAAAGATGAATTGGCCTGCAT
Organism: uncultured Flavobacteriales bacterium; assembly: GCA_905478185.1. Taxonomy (GTDB): domain Bacteria; phylum Bacteroidota; class Bacteroidia; order Flavobacteriales; family BACL11; genus UWMA-0277. Next base: position 69,411 of record CAJQHO010000025.1, read on the forward strand.
GCTAAAGGCATTAGGATATATATTGGTATGGCCTACATGGTTTATTGTATGTATAATTTCCTCTACTGTAGCATCATCTCCCCAATGTCCTGTTTGTGTAGGATCAATTTCGAAATTATATAAAACTGCACTTACACCATCTCCTTGATAATAATTTTCAAAGGTGTTCATTGCTGTATTCCCATCATCATAAAATATAGGCATTAGCGCACTTTCACTTGTAAGTTGAGATTCAATTAAAGGATCGTCCACTATTCCATCTTCATTGTTGTCCAATAGTTCAGCTGCAACTGCTGCTGCATGTAAAACTTTTGCATCTGATATTGTGCTTTCAGCATAAATACTAAAGCATCCTAACACATCCACATATTTTGTGAAAAGTGCAAGGGCTGGGTCAGTTGCATTTGGGTTTGGGTCTATTGTAAAACAAACAGTGTTTTGTGCATTTATCAATATTGGAAAAGTAAATAGCAGTGTAAATATTTTATTCATTTCTCTTATTTTAGATTTGAGCAAACTTACAAAATATAACAACTATATTTGCAGGGTGAAAGGAACAGTAATTAAATCAACAGGTAAGCGCTACACCGTAAAAACGGAAGATGGTGAAGTTGTGCAATGCAGGCTAAAAGGAAAATTTAGAATTGCTGGCATAACAAGCACAAATCCTGTTGTAGTTGGAGATAAGGTGGAGGCGGAAAAAGAATCTGAACTTTGGATGATTTTAAAGTTGTTTGAAAGAAAAAATCACATCCTTAGAAAGTCAGTGAACTTATCTAAACAAACTCATATTATTGCCGCCAATGTTGATCAGGCAATATTAATGATTACATTGGATAGCCCTGTAACTACTACTGGTTTTATTGATCGATTTTTGGTAGCAGCAAACGCTTATGGAGTTGATGTTATTCTTTTGTTTAATAAGATAGATATATTGAGTGATGAGTTAAAAATTCAACAAGAAAATCTTAAAAAAGTATACGAAAAGATAGGCTATACTTGTTTTGCTACTTCTGTAATTAATGATGATTTATCAGAGATTAAAAAATTAATGAAAGGTAAAGTAAATATAATTTCTGGGCATTCAGGAGTTGGGAAATCTACATTAATAAATACCTTACAACCCAACTTAAATATTAACACTAAAGAGGTTTCGTATACGCATCAGCAAGGACAGCATACGACTACATTCTCTGAGTTGCATGACTTGGATTTTGGAGCTTCAATAATTGATACTCCTGGAATAAGAGGTTTTGGTTTAGTAGAGTTAGATTCAGCTGAAATAGGAAATTATTTCCAAGAATTTTTTGCATTAAAATCGGAATGTAAATTCCATAATTGCATACATAAAAATGAGCCAAACTGTGCAGTAAAATTAGCATTAGAAAGTGGTGAAATTGCTAAAAGTAGGCATAAGAATTATTTAAAAATGTTAGTTGAGGAGGAGGAACATTTTAGAACAAATGATTATTAAATGAGAGCTGTTATTCAAAGAGTTTCAGAAGCATCAGTAATAATTGAGAACGAAATTATTTCAAGAATTGAAATAGGTTTAGTGATTTTGCTAGGAATTGAAATTGATGATAATACTGAAGATGTAAAATGGCTAGCAAATAAAACCTCACAACTCAGAATTTTCTCGGATATTGAAGGTAAAATGAATAACTCAATTACGGATGTTAATGGAGCGGTTATTGTTGTAAGCCAATTTACTTTACTCGCCAAAACCAAAAAAGGGAATCGCCCATCTTATATAAAAGCATCCAGGCCAGAACAAGCAATTCCTTTATATGAGTTGTTTAAAGAAGAACTATCTCAATTGATTGGAAAGAAAGTTCAATCAGGAGTGTTTGGTGCTAATATGCAAGTTTCTCTGATCAATGATGGGCCTGTTACTATTATTATTGATAGTAAAAATAAGGAATAAAAAAAAGGAGCTTTTCAGCTCCTTTTAAATTAAAGTATAATTTTCACTCCAGCTCGCATCCATCTTCCTTGTTGGGGTACATTTCCAAAATCAACATATTCTTTGTCGAATAAGTTATTGATTTCAAGATAAAGTGTACTGTTTTTAAACGCATTATAAGAAACTCGAGTTGATGCTATCCAAAATGGTAAATACTCAACTTCTAATCCTGTATTAAAGTCCGTATACCCTCCTTCTCTGTCTTGATAAGTTGCTCTCCAATCTATTCTTAATTGATCATTAACTAATTGATTTGCTGAAATTGAAAAATTAGTTTTTAAATTATCAAGCACATAAGCTGATTGGAATCCATCAGATTTTTTATTTAACTTATTTGAAGCATAGTTTACTCCTAAATTGTTTACAGGAAGGTTAGAGTTAAACAACTTGTTGATATTGATTTTTGAATTAATTTCATATCCTTTAGTTGTAAGTTGATTTAAGTTTTGAGTTCTCCAGATACTGTCTCCTTCAGCTAATATCCAGTCAATCATATTTGATCCTTCTCTTTGGTATAAAGTAAAAGTTGTTTTGTGATAATTGGCTGTCCACTTTACTCCAATCTCCTTGTTAGTTGAGTGTTCTGATTTTAAATATTCATTTCCCTGATTTGTTGGTGATGCATAATAAAGCTCAGTATAGTTTGGTGTTCTCATTGATTTATTAGAAGATGCAAATAATTTAATGTCATCATTTATATTGTAAGAGATGTCAATTCCCGGGAAATATTCATTCCCATATTCTGAGTCAATATTCATCATAACCCCTACTGATATGCTAAGATTTTCAATGGTTAAATTCTTTTCAGCAAATAAGTTTGTTGTTGTTCTTGTTTGTCCTTTTGTAAGTATTTAGGCTGTCAATTTCAATAGGGTTTTCTAAGTCTTCCCCTAATCTATTACTGATTATTTTATCAGTTCTAATTTCCATTCCAATGACATTAGAGCCATTTTTTGTTTTTTGAACTGCATTAAAATCCATTCCATAAACATTTGTTTCATGGAAATTATGATACCAAGATGGATGATTTCTGAATAAAATAAACTCATCATTGTGTTTTTTCCAATACAATTTGTTCTCTAATGAAATAGTTCCTTCTTTCTTGAATTGTAAAGATGAAAAAGTAGTTTTAGTTTTTTCAAATTGTGTTGGATATTTTGGTGTGTAGAAGGTATAAGCTCCAAATTCTTAATCGGTATATCCTATATTGAAAAGAGCTTTTATTCCTGCAATATTTCCGCTTGCTTGGTAATAGTAATTTTTAATTTTATAATCTACTTCCATAGTAGTTGTATCTCTATCTTTATGGTAGATAGGAAATCCATCACTTCTTTTTTGATTAATAGAAATATTGTGATTGTTGTTAGATGTTTTTAAAGCATAGTTGATTTCAGCTGATTTAAATCCGTTTTGACCGCTACTTAAAGTTACTGAAGAACTCCCTTCTTTCTTAGTAATAATATTGATAGCTCCTGTGTAGGCATAGTTCCCAAAAATTCGTGTAGCTCCACCAGTAATTACTTCAATCCTTTCTATTTGCTCCAAGCTTACAGGTAGATCCATAGTATGATGCCCTGTTTGAGGGTCATTTAATTTGATTCCGTTTAACATTACAAGTACTTGTTCGAATGTTCCACCTCTCATACTTATGTCTGCTTGCACTCCTTGCCCTCCTCTTTGTCTTACATCTACATTTATTGCGTACTCTAATAAATCTTCAATAGTTTGAACTGGAGCATTTTGTATTTCTTCTAAACTGATTATTTGCACATTAGATGTGTTTTCAGTTGATGATGCTCTGTTTGCTGAAACTACAACTTCATCTAATTTTTTATTTACTGTGTTTTGTGCATTTACAAAAGTTGTACTAATAACAATTGCAAAAAGTGTTCTGATTACTTTTTTCATTTTGGTTTTTTTAAATTATAAATAGGTGAGAGCAGAATAGAAAGTTCTTTGTCATTTTCCCTAAAATGAATTACCACTTCAGGTTCCATGGGTTTGTTCTCAGCCGTATTGCAGCACCCCAGAAATTTTGGCAAATATATAATTATCTAGAATAATTATATATAAATAATTAGTTATTTAATCCGTCCGGTATTCCGTAAAAATGAACCATTTCTATTTTGTTGGAAAGAGACATAATTCCAGGATTTATTCCAGGATTTCCCTCAGGAATATTAGTGTTTAAGTCTGAATAATATTCTTTCCAAACTTTAAGGGTGTCTTTGGTTTTTGGATGAAGGAAAGTCATTGGTTTTAACTGAAAAATAGAGTCTTTCTCAAATGCTTCAAAGATGAGTTCTGAGCAGTAATACGTTTCATTATTTATTAAGAATACTTCATCATATGTAATCTCTAATTTACTTTTAGAATAAGAAACAGCATTGCTGATAGAATTTGTAAATTCCTTTTTTAATCTACCAACAATTACTTTTGGGTTCCCGTTTTTATCAAAAGAACGATTGATAAAATCATCTAAGTTAGTGATCATTACTTTGGGAGGAATTGCTTCTAAAACTTTAAGCGTATCATTGTCTAAAACCACCAAGCCAATATGAGAAAAGTTAGCGCCATTATATCCTGGAGTTACTAATTCTATTGCATCACAAAGTGGTGAGGAATCTAAATCCTGGAAAAGCAAATCTCCTTCTTGCAGTTTAAAGTTTTTTGTGCAAGAAATCAGAATAGTAAAAAGTAAATAAAAATATTTTTTCATTTTTCAAACATAAAAAAAGAGGACTACATTGAGTCCTCTTTTGATAATTTATTTAAATGTAATTAATCTGCTAAAACAATTATTTTATTGTTTTGCATTTCAATTACTCCACCATTTATTTCAAAATTTTCAGTAGTGTTATCAGCAGTAATTACTCTTATATTTCCGTTAGTTAAAGTTGAAATAATGGGAGCGTGACTATTCAATACTTCAAAACCTCCTGTTGTTCCTGGGAATTTCACTGAAGTCACTTCTCCTGTAAAAACTTTTTTTTCGGGTGTTATTATTTCTAATATCATTACTTGATTATTTAGCGTCAGCTAACATTTTCTCTCCTTTCTCAATTGCTTCTTCAATAGAACCAACTAAGTTAAATGCTGCTTCAGGATATTGGTCAACTTTTCCATCCATAATCATGTTGAATCCTTTAATTGTGTCAGCAATATCAACTAAACAACCTTTAAGTCCTGTAAATTGCTCAGCAACATGGAAAGGTTGAGATAAGAATCTTTGCACTCTTCTTGCTCTATGTACAGCTAATTTATCTTCATCAGATAATTCATCCATACCTAAAATTGCAATAATATCTTGTAATTCTTTATATCTCTGTAAAAGCTCTTTTACATCTTGTGCGCATTTGTAATGCTCAGTTCCTACAACATCTTCAGTTAAAATTCTTGATGTAGAATCTAAAGGATCTACTGCCGGGTAAATACCAAGCTCAGCAATTTTTCTTGAAAGTACAGTTGTTGCATCTAAGTGAGCAAATGTTGTAGCAGGAGCAGGGTCAGTTAAATCATCAGCAGGTACATATACTGCTTGTACAGATGTAATTGATCCGTTTTTAGTAGAAGTAATACGCTCTTGCATAGTCCCCATCTCAGTTGCTAATGTTGGTTGGTATCCTACTGCTGATGGCATTCTTCCAAGTAGTGCAGATACTTCAGATCCTGCTTGAGTAAAACGGAAAATGTTATCCACAAAGAAAAGTACATCTTTCCCTTTTCCTTCACCATCTCCATCTCTAAAATATTCGGCAATTGTTAATCCTGAAAGTGCAACTCTTGCTCTTGCTCCAGGTGGCTCATTCATTTGTCCGAAAACAAATGTTGCTTTTGAATCTCCCATTTTTGATTTATCAACTTTAGATAAATCCCATCCTCCTTCTTCCATTGAATGATTAAAGTCCTCACCATAATTGATAATTCCAGACTCTAACATTTCTCTCATAAGGTCATTTCCTTCTCTAGTTCTTTCACCTACACCAGCAAATACGGATAAACCACCATGTCCTTTTGCAATATTGTTAATCAACTCTTGAATAAGTACTGTTTTCCCTACACCAGCACCACCAAATAAACCAATTTTACCACCTTTTGCATATGGCTCAATTAAGTCAATCACTTTAATCCCTGTGAATAAAATTTCAGTTGAAGTAGATAAATCTTCAAATCTAGGAGCGTCTCTATGAATGGACATTCCGTTTGATTTATCAAGATTTTCCATCCCGTCAATAGCATCTCCAATTACATTAAAAACTCTTCCTTTAATATGGTCTCCAATTGGCATTTTAATTGGCGACCCAGTTGCTACTACTTCAGTTCCTCTACTTACTCCATCAGTAGTTTCCATTGAAATAGCTCTTACTGTATCTTCTCCAATATGCTGTTGGCATTCTAAAATTAATTTAGCTCCATTTTCTCTAGTAATTTCTAAAGAATCATAGATGTCTGGTAATCCTGCCTCATTGTTGTCGAATGTTACATCAACTACAGGTCCAATAATTTGTGATACTTTTCCAGTGTTTTTTGACATTTTTTCTTTCTTTTTAAAGTCGTTAAAATCTTTGTTTAAATCGGCTGCAAACTTACTATTTTTAAATTGTATCTCACTTATATATATTGGATAAAATTAATTGTTAATTTTGAACACTTTTTCAACAAAAAAATACAAATAATAAATAAGTGAAAGTTTACCATTCAATTGAGGAGTTTCCCTCAGATATTAATACAATTATTACCATTGGTACTTTTGATGGAGTACATAAGGGGCATCAAACAATAATTGATAAGCTAAATGCAACAGCAAAAAAAGAAGGTTTGCAAAGTGTTTTGCTTACTTTCTATCCTCATCCAAGGCATGTTCTATTTCCTGATGATCAAAAGTTAAAATTAATTAGTACAATTGAAGAGAAAACTCAGGCACTTGAAAAAACTGGATTGCAAAACCTTATTACACATGAGTTTACTGTTGATTTCTCCCGTTTAAAATCAGTTAATTTTATTAGAGATTTTTTAGTGAATAAGTTGAATATGAAACATATGGTAGTTGGTTATGATCATCATTTTGGTAAAAATAGAGAGGGAACTTATGAAAACCTTTTAGCTTTATCAGAATTATATGACTTTAAGTTACATAAAATTGAGCCTCAAAATGTTGATGAGGTAACTATTAGTTCTACTAAAATAAGAAATGCGATTGCTGAAGGTGATATTGAAAAAGCAAATTCTTATTTATGTTGTGATTTTGCTATAAATGGTAAGGTAGAAAAAGGAAATAAAATTGGAAACAGTATTGGGTTTCCAACTGCAAATATTAAGGTAGTAAATAACTGGAAAATATTACCAAAGGATGGGGTGTATGCTGTTAAAGTTTTTGTTGAGTATCAGCAGTTTTATGGCATGTTAAATATTGGAGTTCGCCCAACTATTAATGACGATTCACACACCATAGAGGTGCATATTTTTGATTTTAATAAAGATATATACAATCAAAATATTAAAATTGAATTTTCAGAAAGAATTAGAGGTGAAAAGAAATTTGAAAATCTTGATGTTTTGAAAAAACAATTGCAAATTGATGAAAGTAAATGTAAGAAAATCTTTAACCTTTTAAGTTAGTGGTTAATTTGTGTTTTATTGCAAGCTGAGCTAAAGCTACTGGAGTTTTTACATCAAGTTTTACCATTATGTTTTTTCTGTGTGTTTCAACAGTCCTTTTGCTTATCTTTAATAAACCTGCAATCGCAGAATTCTTCTCATCATTTAATATGTGTTCCAAAACCTCCCTCTCTCTAGTTGATAGCGAGTATTTTGTTTGATATTTATCTTTATTAACTGAACTTATTTTGTCTTCTTTTAATAAATTTTTATTAACAAATTCTTTTCCGTTTAAGCAGTTTGTTAAAGCTTTAATTATTTCATCTCTATCAGAGTTCTTGCTCAAATATCCTGCTGCACCATGATTGAATGATTCTTTAATAATATTAGCATCTTCATACATGCTTAGCATAATTACAGGAGTTTCAATTTGTAATTTTTTTAGCCTTTTACAGAACTGTATGCCATCCATTATTGGCATATTAATATCAGAGAAAATAATATCAACATTTTGATTTTTTAAATAAGTAATAGCATCTTTAGCATTGCTGAATGTTGAATGAACTTTTAAACCAATATCTTCTAAAATCCCAGTTAATCCGTTTGTAAAAAGAAGATGGTCATCAATAATTATAGCAGATTTACCATTTATTATTTCTGATTTCATCTAAATTACTTTGTATGGTAAATCTATTATAATTGTTGATCCAGACCCTTCCTTAGAGTCAATTTCTACTTTCCCATCAAAAAGAAGAGCTCTTTGCTGAATTAAGTTCAATCCTAACCCCCCATGTTTATCATTCGGATTAAAACCGACTCCATCATCTTCAACTATTATTGTAAGATGATCTTCATGCCCAATAACTTGGAAACTTGCATTTTTTGCCTTAGAATGTTTAATAATATTTGCGGCTAGATTTTGTAAAATTCTATACACATTAAATTTTAAATCATTATTAATGTTATTTATTTCATCTTCTGGATGGATTTGAATATTACAATTGATACCCTTAGAAAATCTACTTGATATTTTGTTTTCAATTAAATGAATAAAATTATTACCGTCAAAAGAAACAGGAACAAGAGAGTGAGATAAATCACGTATATTATCTTGAACATTTTTAAGGTTTTCAAGTTCACCTTCTCTATCAGTAATAATTTTGTTTAATTTTGAAATCTCCATTGTAAAGGTTGGGTTGTTAAGTTTATTCGCAATTTCAGCTTCAGTCTTGACTACATCTAAAGTTCTTATCATATTTAGTCTTATAGCAGCTATCGACCCTCCAATGTCATCATGTAATTCTTTAGCAATCCAATTGTCAATTTTTTCATATTCATCAATAATTGCTTTTGCAGCATTTGTTTTTTGCTTTTCAATAATAAATTTAATAGTTTTCTTTTTTGAAATCCTTGATAAAATAACAGAGAGTAGTAGAGCTAATATTAATGCAAATATCAGTATGTATTGCTTCTTTTTAAATGCCGATTCTATTTCTATCTCTTCTGTAAGTATTGTTGATAGGTCCTTTTCTCTTTTTACAATTTGCTCATGCTGTTTGATGCCCATCAAACTATCTTTAATAGGTATAGATTTTTCTATGGCATTTAATGCCAATTCATGATCTCCAGAAATCTTATATGATTCGGATAAATTACCATATAAAACTGCCAAATTAGCATGCTTTTCATGATTTAAACATAGGTCAATACTTTTCTGGAAATAATGAGCTGCAGAATCTGCAGTCCTCAACATTAAGAAAAGATAACCTATATTATTATTAGCTTCAATTAATTGAGGTATAAGATTTAATTTTTTTCTTATTTGCAAGGATTTTCTTAAATAAGAAAATGCTGTATCCAAATTTCCATTATCATAATGGTAGATTCCTAATGAAGTGTAATTATAAGCAAGTGCTTTATGATCATTTAATAATCTATTTATTTTCATTGACTCTATTTTATAATAGATAGAAGAGTCTGGTTCACCCATTTTCCTTTTGAAAATTCCGAGAAAATTATATGTTTTAGCTATTTGTATTGAATCTTGTTTCTCTTTTGCCAAATTAAGAATTAGATTTGATATTTTAACTCCTTCATCTAGCTTATTAGAATGATTATAAATTTTAATTAACAAATTATACGCATTTTTCCTCCCTTTATAGCTATTAATTTCATCTGCAATTTTTAAGGATTCTACCCCAGACTCTAGTGCGAGTACTCTTCTAGCTTGATCTAAATAGATTCGTCCTAATTGAAATGTTCCATCCATTTCTCCTTGCTTGTATTGATGATGTTTAGATAAAACTACCGATCTATTAGCAAAATAATATGCAGAATCTAGATCAATATGAATATATTCTTTTGCCTTCTTGTTAAGCGAGTCAATATCAATGTTGTAATCCTGCCCTAGAAGAAATGCAGGAATTAATAAGAAAATAGTTAGAATAAATTTATACATAATTCAGACAAAGATATACTTAATTTTTTAGCTCCAATTTTGCAAATTTTAGTAATAAGTCTTTTTGCCCAACTCCATTAAAAAATACGGTTGCTTTCCTGTTGCTTCCTTCTCCTGAAATGCTTAAAACTTTCCCCTCCCCAAATCTTGAGTGTTTTACTTGCATTCCGTTTTGTATTTTGCTTAAATCACTTTCGTTAATTGAAATGTTTTTTGCTCTATTTATGTTGGTTAAATTTTTAGGAGTAACAAACTTTTTGGTAGGTGGAGAGTATGTTTTTTTCTTGTATTTTGTTTTTGCATATATTTTATGAGAAGCATACTCCTTTGTCTTTGGAGTAAGTTCATGTTTTTCTAAAAATTTATCATCTAATTCGCTAATGAATCTACTTGGTTGACAATCGGTCAATTGACCCCATTTGAATCTTGTTGAGGCAAAGGATAAAAAGAGTCTTTCTTTAGCTCTAGTAATTGCAACATAAAAAAGTCTTCTTTCTTCCTCTAAGTTTTCCTGGCTTTCTCCACTCATCATGCTTGGAAAAAGATTTTCTTCCAATCCAACAACAAATACATAAGGAAATTCCAATCCTTTTGCGGCATGAACCGTCATTAAAGTTACTTTATTAAAATCATCTTCTGTTTCTTTGTCTTGATCGGTTAAAAGCGCAACATCTTCCATGAAATCTGATAGTTTATTTACTCCTTGTTCGGCTGTTTCGCTAAAATCTTTTATACCATTTAAAAGTTCTTGAATATTTTCAAACCGACTAACACCCTCCGGTGATTTGTCTGTATATAAATTATTAAATAAACCCGTTTGTTTTGCTATTTCTTCAGCAATTGCATTGGCATCTTTCTGCTTAGAATTTATAATGAAATTATTTATCATTAATGCAAACTCTTTTAGCTTCTTCTGTGTTCCTTTATTGATGTTAATTTCTGCTTCTTCTAAATGGTTGATTATTTCCCAGATAGTTTTGTTATGTTTATTTGCAAACACGTTTAATCTTTGGATGGTTGTAGATCCAATTCCTCTTGTAGGGTAGTTGATAATTCGCTTAAAAGCTTCTTCATCATTTGGGTTGATTGCTAGTCGGTAATAAGCTAATAAATCTTTAATTTCTTTTCTTTGATAGAATGACAATCCTCCATAGATTTTATAAGGAATATTCCTTTTTCTGAGTGATTCTTCTAGTGATCGAGATTGTGCATTTGTTCGATACAATATTGCAAAATCTTTATGATGAGCTTGATTTCTCATTTGTACATCAGAAATTGTGTTTGCAACTAGCCTCCCTTCATCATTGTCAGAGCCCGTTTTTACAACAATTATTTTATCTCCTTTTGTATTACTTGTCCAAACATTTTTTTCAATTTGTTTCTCATTTTGTTTGATAATGCTATTTGCAGCCTCAACAATAGTAGAGGTGGAGCGGTAATTCTGTTCTAATTTGTAAGTTTTATAGTTAGGATAATCAACTTTAAAATTGAGGATATTCTGAATATTTGCTCCTCTAAATGCATAGATACTTTGAGCATCATCTCCAACTATACAGATATTTTCATTCAGTGCTGCTAATTTTTTGATTATCAAATACTGAACATGGTTAGTGTCTTGGTACTCATCAATTAAAAGATATTTAAATTTTTCTTGATATTTTAATAATACATCAGGATGATTTTCTAATAATTGGTATGTTTTTAAAAGTAAATCATCAAAATCCATAGCTGATGCTTTTTCACATCTTTGAACATACATTTGATAAATCCTCCCAAATTCAGTTCTTTTTGCGATTTTATCTTGTTGGTTAAGTTCGGATTTATTGTTGTATCCAGCAGGAGTAATAAAGTTGTTTTTTAATGATGATATTCTGTTCCTTATCATGCCAACTTTATAAATATCTTTATCTAAGTTTAGCTCTTTAATGATACTTCTTACTAAACTTTTAGAGTCGTCCGTATCGTAAATTGTAAAGTTGCTTGGATAATTTAATTTTTCGGCTTCAAATCGTAAAATCTTAGAAAAAACTGAGTGAAAAGTTCCCATCCAAATGCTTCTAGCATCTGATTCCCCTACCATCAGTTCTATTCTGTTTCGCATCTCTTTTGATGCTTTGTTGGTAAAAGTTAAAGATAAAATATTATGTGGAGATACTCCTGATTTTAGTAGGTGTACAATCCTGTAGGTTAATACTCTTGTTTTTCCTGATCCTGCTCCAGCAATTACCATTAATGGTCCGGTTGAATGCGTTACAGCATTCCTTTGTTCAGGGTTTAGTTTTTGCAAATAATCTTCCATAGTTATTTTTGGGAGTTCAAAAGTAATAATTATCAGATGTTAACTTAACTTTAGTGGTGTTTTTTTGAACAGATAAGATTGTTTTTGAAAGCTTCTTCTTTTCTCCGATATTTTTGTATTTTTGTAGAAAATACGAATACAATGAAGAAACTTATATTTTTTTTCGCCTTAATTTTAACTTTTTTTAATGCAAATGCAACTCATATTATGGGTGGTGAAATTACTTGGGAATGTATTAAAGATCCTACTGACCCTAATGTAGGATTGTATATTTTTAAAATGAAGATTTATCGTGATTGTGATGGTACAACCTTGTCAACTTTTGCTCAAACCCTAGATGTCTGGAATCATCCTACTGTAACTCAAATTGCTGTTGATTGGGTGATAAGTACTGATATTTCACCAAATTGTGATGTTATAAATAGTGGGAATGCAGCTTTAGATTGTATTAGTAATCCTGTAGGAGCTGTTGAGGAATATATTTATCAATCTCAACCAATAGCATTGCCTGGTATTCCACCTGCAAATGGATGGCATTTTACTTGGGATTCGTGTTGTAGAAATGGGGCAATATCTAACTTGGTTCTTTCTAGTACAACTTCACCTAGTGAAGG
>CAJQHO010000026.1 GCA_905478185.1 uncultured Flavobacteriales bacterium
CCTAAAATTGCAACTGGAATTCCGTTTTTAATTACATTCCCTAACTTAAAGGATTGAACTAATTTCTCTAATTCTTCTTTTATAGCAGTTAATAGTGTTTCAAATTGTTTTCTATCCGCAAACTCAACATCTTCTTCCGAAAAGTCAAGTTCAAGTTCTATTAGACTTGCAAAATCAATGAGTTTTGTTCTTAGCTCTTGTAGTTTGTTTGAAAAGCCTCCTCTTAGTTGTTTTAGTGCAGTTTGGTGGGCAGCTTCACTTTCTGAAGCTATTAAGTCAGCAACTGATTCTGCTTGTGATAAATCTAATTTTCCATTTCTGAAAGCACGCATAGTAAATTCACCAGCAGTTGCCATTCTACATCCTTCAGTTATGAATAGTTGCAATAATTTATTTTGTATAAAAGTAGAGCCATGGCAGGATATTTCTACTGTTTCCTCTCCTGTAAATGATTTTCCATCTTTAAAGATGCTAACTAATACTTCATCAATAATTTTAGTGTTATCGGATATTGTTCCAAAATGAATGGTATGCGATTTTGAAGCTGAAATATCTTTGCTAAAAACAGCATTTGTGATTTTTATAGCTTCTTTTCCTGATAATCTTAAGACAGCAATAGCACTTAAACCTCCTCCTGTTGCTAGTGCACAAATAGTATCCTCTTGCAATAAATTATTCATGCTGCAAAAGTATTTAAAATCCTTTGTTAATAGCCATAATGTTCTAATTTTGCAACCCAAATTAAAAAACAAATCAATGAGTGTATTAGTTAATAAGGATTCAAAAATAATTGTACAAGGTTTTACAGGATCTGAAGGTACTTTTCATGCAGGACAAATGATAGAGTACGGAACAAATGTAGTAGGGGGTGTTACTCCTGGAAAAGGAGGTCAAGTTCATTTAGATAGACCTGTTTTTAATACAGTAACTGAGGCTGTTGAAAAAGCAGATGCTAATACTTCAATGATATTTGTTCCACCAGCATTTGCTGCTGATGCAATTATGGAAGCTGCTGATGCAGGAATAAAAGTAATCATTTGTATTACGGAAGGAATTCCTACAAGAGATATGATTACTGTTAAAGAATATCTATCTGATAAGGATTGTACATTAGTAGGGCCTAACTGTCCTGGTGTTATTACACCTGATGAAGCAAAATGTGGTATTATGCCAGGTTTCGTTTTCAAAAAAGGTAGAATTGGTGTTGTATCAAAATCAGGAACATTAACTTATGAAGCTGCTGATCAAGTGGTAAAAGCAGGTATGGGAATCTCAACTGCAATTGGTATTGGTGGTGACCCAATTATTGGAACAACTACTAAGGAAGCTGTTGAGCTATTTATGAATGACCCAGAAACGGATGGAATCATTATGATTGGTGAAATTGGTGGACAATTAGAAGCTGATGCTGCTAAATGGATTAAAGCAAATGGTACTAAGCCAGTAGTTGGCTTTATTGCTGGGCAAACTGCTCCTGCAGGAAGAACAATGGGACATGCTGGTGCAATTGTTGGTGGTGCGGAAGATACTGCTGAAGCTAAGATGGCTATTATGAGAGAATGTGGAATTACTGTTGCTGAATCTCCTGCTGAAATTGGAAAATTAATGGCTGAGAAAATGGGTGTTACAGCTTAGTGAAATTTGAATTTATTAAAGAAAAGCCGAGCATTTGCTCGGCTTTTTTTATAAGTTCGCATTTCTAATAATTTTTGTATGAGTATTGTATTTTATAATTCAGAATATGTTGATTCAAGTGATGTAAAAATTTCACCTGAAAACAGATCATTGAATTATGGTGATGGTTTTTTTGAATCTATTAAAATCATAAATTCAAAACCTTTTAATTTCTCAGCTCATTTTAATCGTTTTACTTTAGCATGTAAGACTTTAAAAATGAATAATGAATTTTCTAAAAAGGAAATAGTTTTGATTATTGAACAATTAATCAATAAAAATGAGATTGTTAATGGGACACTTAAGATGCATGTTAGCAGGATAGAGGGAGGAAAGTATTGTCCTAAATCTTCAGCTATGTATTTATTGATTTCAACATCTGAAGGAGATATTTTTGTTTTGAATAATAAAGAGTCATTATGTTTTTATAATGAAGAGGTGAAATCCAAAGGAAAATTATCAAATATTAAATCTGCTAATGCATTAGTCTCTGTAATGTCATCATTATTTGCAAATGAGAAAGAATTTTCAAATTCTATTTTGTTTAACTCTGATGGAAATATTATAGAAACATCAAATTCAAACATTTTTATTCTAAAAAATGGTGAACTATTTACGACTCCTACTTCAGATGGTTGTGTGGAAGGTACTATGAGAAGTTGGGTGTTATCTCAACTAAAAGTTACTGAGAGGAGTTTAAGTGTATCAGATATTAATAATGCAAGTGAAATATTTACTACAAATGCAATTAATGGAATAATTTCAGTTGATAAAGTAGAGGAGCAATTGTTTTCAGAATTTGATATTGCAAACAAATTACAAGCTAGATTGCTAGAATTTACTTTTGATGAACTACTGGAATAAAACTCCACTTTTCAGGCTGTTAATCCCATTAGTTATTGGGATAGTATTTTCAATATATTTTGCTTTTAATAAAGAGTTAGCTTTTAATTTTTCTATTCTTTTATTTATAGGATTAAATCTTATTTTTTATTTCAAATCCTATTTCTCAGATTATAAAAAGAGGTGGTATTTTGGAATTACCCTCAATTTATTTTTATTCTTTTTTGGGATATTTATTACAGAGTTTCAAAAGCCTGAAAATAAAACTAAACATTATTCAAAATTTGATTCAGAAATTTCGGCTGTAAGGTTAATTGAAGATGTAGTTGTAAAACAAAATTCTAATAAATGTGAAGTTGAAGTAATTGCAATAAAAAGGGATTCTAATTGGGTAAATACTAACGGAAAGGCAATCCTGTATTTAGAAAAAGATACCCTTTCTAATTCATTAAGTTTTGGAGATGAATTACTAATAAACAGTAAGTGGAAAGTTATTGATTTACCAACTAACCCTGCTCAATTTAATTACAAGAATTATTTGTACAGCAGTGGAATTATTGCTCAACAATATGTAACAAATGACAAATGGAAGATAAGTAAAAAAGAAACTAATTTATCTGTAAGAAAGCGCGCGTTTGTTTATCAAAAGTGATTGTTAAATATCTTAAAAAATAATTTTGAAGATGATGAACTTTCTGTTCTTTCGGCTTTATTATTGGGTTATAAAGATCTGTTGGGAAGAGATGTAATAATGACTTATGCAAGTTCAGGAGCTATGCATGTTTTAGCAGTTTCTGGTTTGCATGTTGGAATTATATTTATGGTGCTGAATTTCTTTCTCTCATTCTTAAATAGTATAAAATTTGGCAATTATTTAAAAGCATTTATTTTGATTATTGCTCTTTGGATTTATGTCTTAATTACTGGAATGTCTCCATCAGTTTTGAGGGCTACAACTATGTTTTCTTTCATAATTATTGGTGGAGCTTTAAAGCGTGATACCAATATCTACAATACTTTGGCTGCATCAGCTTTTGTGCTTCTTATTTATAATCCGTTTATCATTCTACAAGTTGGGTTTCAACTTTCTTATGCGGCAGTTTTGGGTATTGTTTATTTACAGCCAAAGTTGCATAATTTGTACCGACCTTCTTTTTGGTTGCTTGATAAGGTTTGGGCAATTTCTGCAGTTTCTATTGCAGCTCAAATTGCTGCTTTCCCTTTAGGAATGTTCTATTTTCATCAGTTTCCTAATTATTTTTTACTTTCAAATTTATTTGTTATACCACTTGCAACATTTATAATTGGTTTTGGTGTTTTTTTGTTTCTGATCAGTTGGTATTTACCACTTAGTAATTTAATTGTGCTTGTGTTAAATAAGCTCTTACTATTTCTTAATTTCTCTGTTGATTGGGTGCAATCTTTACCTCATTCTTTAACTGTTGGAGTTAGTGTTTATAAAATGGAAACTTTTTTAATTTATTTGATAGTTATCCTATTTATTCCTGCCGTAATTAAGAGGAGTTTTAAGTTAATTAAAATAGCAATTAGCTTGTCGGTTCTTTTGGTTATTTATCAGATTTATGAAAAAGTAACTTTACAAAATCAGCAATATTTTATAGTTTATGATGTAAAAGGAGAGCAGGTAATTGATTTTGTTGATGGAAGTAATAATTATTTTATTGCTGATGAAAATTTAGCAAATGATCAAAGTAAAATGCGTTTTCATATTCATCATTTTAGATGGGAGAGGAGGGTATTGGAATCTAATTTAGTTTCTGTTGATTTTTTAGCTAATAATTATTTAAGAGCAGGGAATCATATCAAATTTTTCGATAAGAAAATATTACTGTGGGATAAGGATTTTAAAAAGCCAACTAACTTAGCTACATTACAATTGGATTACATTATTGTATCTGAAAAAGCAAAAATTAATTTAGAAAATATAAACTGTAAATTACTAATTATAGATTCCTCAGTTGATTACTATAAAGAAGAAGCAATAAAAAAGGAATGCCATAAATGGGACATTCCTTTTTATGATGTAAGCACAGAGGGTGCTTATTTTTTTGAAATTAACGCTTAATAATATTCATTAATTTTCTTTTGTTAATCCAAGAGGCATTTCCTTTTCTTTGGTTCGTATTATTTGTTGTAAATCCATTTGGATCTCTAGTAAGTAGCATTGCTGCATCAATTTCAACGACA
The DNA here is from genome assembly GCA_905478185.1 of uncultured Flavobacteriales bacterium. GTDB lineage: Bacteria > Bacteroidota > Bacteroidia > Flavobacteriales > BACL11 > UWMA-0277. The sequence continues at coordinate 4,726 of CAJQHO010000026.1, forward strand.
TAATCTTCTCCATTATCATTCCAACTCTCAGTCCAACTTGGTCCTTCAAGAATTACATTAGTTTGTGTAATGCTTATTATCTCTTGAACTACAACTGTATCTGTTATTAACGTTAAGTTATTTCCCATTTGTAACCAAATACCACTATCAACCATAATATTATCACTGTCCCATGCTTCAAAAATTCCATTATCCCAGAATTTTCCTTTATATGCGGACATTGAATCAGGATGTGTGTTCATTTGAGTCCATGATGTGTCTTCTATTAATATTCCACCTGAAGTGACTACCATGTGAATGTCATATTGCTCAAAGTCTTTAGTCCAAGCACCTCCAATAAGCCCATAAACACATCCACTATTGATTGTGTCATTTGGATTATAGTTAATAGCTATTGTGTCGTTACAACCACTTGTTCCACTGGTTGGTGTAGTAATGTTACTATTATTCTGACAAGCAAAAAATATGATAGAAACTGCTAATAATGTGTAAATAATTTTTTTCATAATTTTAATTTGTTTTAGTTAATATCGCGCAAAAATATGTAATAGAAAATAAAATTTTTTGCTAAGCATAGTACTTTTGGTTTTACTAGAGAATATTGTGAGTCTTTTTTGGGAATTATAACTTTTATAATAAACCAAATTGACTTAAATGATGCGTAAAATGCTTTTTTTTGAAGAGTAGCCACTGTTCTGCTGTTAGTTCACCAATAAAAGGATGTATGGCTCTAAAATCAGTATTTTTAGTTAAGAAGATTAGCATAGCATTAGCAGATTCTATTAACTCTTCTTTTAGCTGTTCAATATTCTCAGTTATACCATCATCAAAATTATAGCCAATATCTTTTGGTATTTCTATTCCTCTACTAATGGCTTTGTCGGTATATAAAAAGGCAATGGCTTTTTCAATGTATTTTTCTTTAATGAGCAATTTAGTATTTTCTAAATGCATCATTTTACTGCTTTGTGTCAAATGGATTAGCATCTGCTTAGCGGTCATAGTACCCCATTCGGCTTTGCTGTCTGTTTTTAAGTTTTCTATGGATTCAACCAGGGTAGAGGTGAAGAAATTAGTTATTTTTTTTTCCATTGTTTCTGCTTTTCTTCTGATTGGAAAGTCCAAGCAACAATTCTACTAATTTTATTAGCTGTAGTCATGTGAATTGTCTTTACATCTTTTGCTCCATATTTTTCCAATGAACTGTAAAACCTATTTAAGTTTCTTTCATTGGAGACTAAGGAGCTAAACCATAGGCAGTTTTCAGCATAGTTTACACTTTCAATAATCATATTCTGTATAAACTGCTTTTCTCCTCCTTCATAAATCATTTCATCTACCATTCCAGAAAAGTTAAGCTGTGCTTTTTTTATTTTCTCCCCTGTAAGATTCCTTACTTTTCGCATACTTCCTTTTTCTGCATCTTTTTTTGAAGCATGGAATGGAGGGTTGCAAATTGTTATGTCCATTTTATCATCTTCATTAATAATACCTTTAAAGATTTGGTTTTTATTTTTTTGAAAACGAAAATCAACTTTGTCTTTTAAGCTAGGATTTGAGCTTACTATTTTTTTAGCTGTTGCAATTGATTTCCTATCAATATCGGATGCAATAAAATTCCAGTTGTATTCACTTACTCCTAATATAGGGTAAATACAACTTGCACCAATACCAATATCCAAACAAGTAATGTTGTTATCTTTCCCGAGTAAATCAGCCATGTAGTGTATGTAATCTGCTCTACCTGGGATAGGTGGGCAAAGGTTAGTGTCAGGAAATTTCCAGAATTGAATTCCGTAATAATGATTCAATAATGATTTGTTAAGTAGCTTTACGGCAATAGGATTAGTAAAGTCAATAGTTTCTATTCCAAGCTTATTAGTTTTTATATACTTTGCTAAATCCGGATTAACTTTTACTAAAGCCTTTAAATCATATTGCTCCCTATTTTTATTCCTTGGGTGAAGATTCGTTTTTGTCTTACTTTTTTCTTGTGCTTCCATTCTATCTAAGGTTAGATTTTAGCATTGCAGCTATAAATTACTGGCATTTTCCCGTTCCATTTTTTCCATAAATCATTTCCTGTAATGAGCTCAGCCATAAAATGACCAACATTAATTCGGCTAACTTTCCCTGCATCAAAAATAGCACTTCTTGTTGGAGAGGGGTAAAGCTCGTACTCAGTAACCTTGCCTTCATTTACTAAACCATCTGGCCGAACTGCTACCCATTCAATAAATTTGTTTTTTTGCCCTACTTTAATTCGTAAATAATCAGCAGCCTTTTCATTGTCAACATGTGGAGGTAATAGTAATCTAAGCAATCCAATTACAATTTTTTGTCCAAAAGATATAGGTTCATCTAAGTCTCTGTTACTATTCCCTGAAGTATTCATCAATACAAATTTAACTGGCTTGTCGGGCGCATTATTTTCTATTGCATTACAGAGTAGATTAACAGCATTTGTAACTAGTTTTCTAGGGTTTCCATAGATGCCTTTCCAGCTCAAAGTATGTCCTAAACAGGAAGCAACCGCACTACAATCCTGTAGGTGTTCAGTCATTTCATTTTCGCTAATATCTAATATACTAGCTTTAATGATGGTTAATTGATCGTTACTTTTCCATGATTTAGGTAAGTTTTCAGGTGAACGAATAATTACTTTTACTTTTTGTTTGCTAATAAGCAATTGCGCTACTAATTTTTTCCCGGTTGCGCCACTTGCTCCAACTACTAATGTTGTCATATTATGTGTTAATTATTTCTTTAAAATAAGAATCCTTTTCTAATTAAGCTTTTCGTACAAATTCTGATTTCAATTGCATGGAACCAAAACCATCAATTTTGCAGTTAATGTTATGTTCTCCTTCAGTTAGGCGGATGTTTTTTACTTTAGTACCTGATTTTACTGGTTTAGGAGCTCCTTTTACGGGAAGGTTTTTGATAACAATAACACTATCACCAGTTTGTAAACGAGTTCCATTGCTGTCCAATACCACTATTCCTCCTTCCATTTCTACTTTTTTAGGGCTCCACTCATTGGAACATTCAGGGCAAGTGTAGGAATCATCACCTGTAGAATATCCATAAGGAGATTCACATATTGGGCAAGCTTTCATTTCTTCTGACATAGTTTTTATATTTTTGAATTCGTAATTTTCATAATCTCATCTTCTAAAGCACAAGCATCATCAACTAATTGTTGTCCTCTCTCTAAAACACCTGCTACAAAGGTTTTGTCTTCACAATCGCCACAGTTAATTTTAACATTAAGGAAAGCACCAATCACAGCAGTTCTGGCACACAATGCACCAACCCCAGCATCTGTTACCGAATTAGGATTTCCAAATTCAGCCATGGCCTTCATTACCTCCATTGAGTTGTAAGCTGTTTCCATAACCTTGAAAGGAGTGAGGATAGCATATTGGGTTGCTGCTTGTATTGCTTTTTGTCTGTTTACTTTATTCGATTCAGTATCTTTTGGTAATCGGAAAGCATCCATAATTTTATTAAAGGCATTGGTATCCTCATCTACTAAGTCCAACAAAGTATTTTGGTAAGCCATTCCTTTTTCTGCCCATTCTGAGAATTCTTCCCATCTATCATCCCAACCTCTTTTATGTGCAGAAAGGTTCGCAACCATTGTCCCTAATGAAATTCCCATAGCTCCACAATAAGCAGCAATAGAACCACCACCTGGAGCAGGACTTTCACTTGCTGTTTCGTTTGCAAAACCAGTAAGGCTCATGTTTACAAGTGGCTTGTTTGCATCACTTCCCAACATGTATTCTATTATTCTTTCTTCAGGGTTAAAAGGAGCTAGTTCATCTAATCCTAAAGTTTTTATTGCAATTTTTATGATTTCACTTTCGTGTATTCCTGTGGAGCGTTCTTGTTTTTTCAGGAAATGTTTTCCTGCATCAATCAATACTTTTTTAGGTACTAAACCAATTAATTCCGAACCAGTAACTCTCATTCCTCTTGCGATTGCACGCTCACAAGTTTTGTCGAATACCTCATGTAAAGGCGAGATGTTAATGTCTGTTAGGTTATAAGAAATTTGTGCCACTCCATATTCTTCAATAAACCAACCAATTCCTTTTACTGCTTTGAATAATCCTGGTTCTTTCATAGGATTTCCATCTGCATCTTTTATTACTTTTCCTGATAGAGTTCCTCCTTCTCTTTTTATTCTTCCTCCTTCACGAATGTCAAAAGCTACTGCATTTGCTCTTCTGGTTGAAGTAGTATTTAAATTCACATTATAAGCGACTAAAAAGTCACGAGCCGAAATACCTGTTGCTCCTGATTTCTCAACTGTTTTGTTAAATTCAGCAGGACCAAAATCTGGCTTCCAATCCGCATCCACTATTTTTTTGGATAAGCCTTCATATTCTCCTTGACGACAGTTTGCAAGGTTTACTCTTTTTTCTTCTTTTGCTGCTGCTTCATAATGGTAAACAGGAATTCCTAACTCTGTCCCTACTCTTTTTCCTAGTTTATGTGCCCATTTAGCAGTTTCTTGCATGCTAATATTTGCAATAGGTACTAGTGGACAAACATCAGTAGCTCCCATTCTTGGGTGTTCTCCTGAGTGTTGGCTCATATCAATTAGTTCCTGTGCTTTTTGTATCAAAAGGAAAGCTGCATCAATTACTTGTTGTGGTTCTCCAACAAAGGTAATTACCGTACGGTTAGTTGCTTTTCCCGGATCAACATTTAGGAGTTTCACACCATCAACTTCTTCCACTATTTGTGAGATAATTCTTATTTTATCTTCATCTCTTCCTTCTGAAATGTTAGGTACACATTCTATAATTTTCTTAATCATCTGTCTTAAATTTATTTTGACAAATATAGCTGTTAGTTATTATTTGTTAGTTGACAGTTACTAGTTTTTTTACTTATCCGAAATAAGCACATTATCTAATTATCACATTAACAAATTAAGTTACTTTTGTAAAATGGATAAATCAACAAAATTATTAGTAGATAAAGGAGAAATGCTCCCATTAATGGAAGCTTTTTACACGGTACAAGGGGAAGGATATTTCTCAGGTACTGCAGCTTATTTTTTACGAATTGGTGGTTGTGATGTTGGTTGCCATTGGTGTGATGTAAAAGAAAGTTGGAATGCTGATTTGCATCCTCCAACCACTATTGCTGATATACTTAAGGGCATTGCTGAATACCCTGTGGATGCAGTTGTAATTACAGGTGGGGAGCCTTTAATGTGGGACATGTCAAAACTTACTACTGCCTTAAAAAATGAAGGATATAAGGTTCATTTAGAAACCTCAGGTGCTTATCCTTATAGTGGTGATTTTGATTGGGTGTGCTTATCTCCTAAAAAGATGCAAGCTCCTTTAGATGCAATAAAACCTCTTGCCAATGAGTTAAAAGTTATAGTGAATAATAAACATGACTTTATTTGGGCAGAGGAGCAAAGAGCTTTGCTTGATGATTGTAAGTTATATTTGCAAGCTGAGTGGAGTAAGCGTGAGCAAGTTATCCCAATGATTATTGATTTTGTAAAAGAAAATAAAGATTGGACAATATCCTTGCAAAGCCATAAATACATGAATATTCCTTAATGAGAATTTTTATTCTGATATTATTTTTATTGCCTACCATTTCCTTTGCACAAAAGAAGGATTATAAAACATATGATAAAGCAGTAAAATATTATAATGAAGGAAATAATGAAAAAGCAAAGAAATTAGCTTTTAAAATACTTGATAAAAGTGCTGAGTGGAACAAACCAAACTTATTGCTAGCAAGTATTTTTGCTTCTGAAAAAAACATTGAAAAAGCAGCTGAATTTTTGCTGAATGTGTATTCTGAGGATAATCCTGATGATGTGAAAGGAATTGAGGTGGTTGCTGATTTATATTACACTAATGGCTATTATTCTGATGCTCTTTACTATCTTGAAAGCACCTTAAATCATGGTGATGATAAGTATCAAATTGTTTCAATGGCTACTTCATTAAAAATGAAAAGTTGCAAGTTTGCAATTGAGACAATTAAAAACCCAACTGATATTGAGTTTAATAATATTGGAGCACTTATTAATTCTGAGATGAGTGAGTATGTAAATGCTATTTCTGTTGATGGAGAGAAATTGCTATTTACCAGAAGAATTGAAGCTAATAAAGAAAGAGATCAAGAAGACTTATTTCTTTATGATATAAGCGAACAATCAGTAAGCTCATTACCTTTTAATACTGAATATAATGAGGGTGCAATTACGGTTTCTGCTGATGGTAGTATGTATGTCTATACTGCTTGTGATAGAGTTAATTCTATTGGGGGTTGTGATTTATACATAAGGCAATATTCTGATGAAAATGGCTGGACAAAGGAATATAATTTAGGTAAAAATGTTAATTCAAAAATGTGGGAATCACAAGCTTGTTTTTCTCCTGATGGAAAATATTTATACTTTATAAGTAGTAGAAATGGAGGGGAGGGACAAGAAGATATTTGGCGCTCAGAAATCACAAAAGAAGGTTTCATAAAAGCAGAAAATCTAGGTAGTAGTATCAATACTTCTAAAGCAGAAATGTCTCCTTTTTTACATCCTGATAATTTAACACTTTACTTTGCATCAGAAGGGCATGTAGGTATGGGAAGTGATGATTTATTTCTAAGCAGAAGAACGAAAACTGATGAGCAATGGAATACTCCTAAAAACATGGGCTTTCCAATAAATACTCATAATTCTGAGAATTCCTTAATAGTTGCAAGTGATGGAAAAACTGCTTATTATACTTCTGATAAATCTGGACATGGGCAAGAAGATATTTTTGTTTTTGAGTTACCAAAAGAGGTTCAAGCTGAACAGATTTCTAACTTAGAAAAAGAAATTATTTCTCAAAAAGCAGGAGAGGAGGTTGTCTTACAAAATGTAAGTTTTGCATCTAATTCAGCTGAGATAAATTCAGCATCATATATTGAGCTTGATAATCTTATTGACTACCTTATAAAGAACCCTAATCTTAAAATTGAAATACAAGGACATACTGATGATGTTGGTAGTGAATTTGACAATCAAAGACTATCAGAAAAAAGAGCCAAAGTAGTGTATGAATATCTCAGTTCAAAAGTTGCAAATACTCTAAGTTTTAAAGGTTATGGAGAGATTCAACCTTTAGGAGAAAATAAGGCAGAAAACAGAAGGTCTTCTTTTGTTATTCAATAAAAATATCCTCCTTGCATTTTGGCTGTTCACTTCCTCTCCAGTTAAATCCTTTTAAGTAGCGGTTCTTTTCTTCTACATCTTGGTATGGTGTAGTTACTGAGTTGGGTTTTACTTCATAGTTTACAGCATCTAATTTACTGTCCTTAAAATAGAGTATCAAATCAGTGCACTCAGTATAATTGAGTCCCATTTTATCTTTTGTCTCCTCATCAGTTACTATAAAAATACTTTGTCCGTTTCCTTCTACATCCATTCTCCTCATTTTATTATCATTAAAATAAGCAGTCATATTTTTCCCTTTTATCTGATTGTAATCCAAAGAATCTTCTTGTGCTATTATCATTGGGCTAGGGTGGAGGAACATCCTACTAATCTTTCCTTTGTTGGCTAAGAACTGTATGCTGTCAGCAGTTATTTGAAACTCACTACTCCATAATATTGGCTCTTTGTACATCTCAACTACTGAGTCTGTAAAATTATAGGTTAATGAATCGCATTTCCCCTGAAAATCAGTTTTAAAGAACTTTACTTTATTGTAGGCAAGTATCTTTTTTTCTCCAATTTTCTGCTGAGAAACAAATTGCTTAGCATGCATAAATAGGGTATCGTCTTCAAAAAGCAACTCCACCATAGGTTTTTCACTGATGATTACTTTTTCTTCTGCTTCAAAGTATTCAGCAATCTCTCCATATACAGTCATGTTTTCAACTGTATCAATAAGCTCTACATTACTGAATGCTTTTCCGTATTTCTTGTTTTTATTATAGTATAGACTATCTCCTTTTAGCAGGTAGTTATCAGTAGTAATGTAGGAGTTTTTCCTGAATTGTGCTATGTCAGTTTTGGTATTGTACCAACCGTTTTCACAATAAATAGTTTTGGTGTCCGAAATGATAAAGGAAGGACCAAAAAAGTAACTAACCTCACTGTTGGAATTATATTGCATATTATCGGTAATTATTTTGTAATCCTTAGCCAATACAACTACTGAATCTTTAAAAATAAACTTATGAATATTGGAATGATAAGCGCCTCTTTTGGAATTGATAGTTTTTTCATTATCAATAATAGTTCCTTTGCTAGGATAGGAGGCAATATTCGTACTTAAATTGTAAAATACTTGCTCGGTATTTAAGGTCATATGCTTATCAATAAGCACTACATCTCCTTTTATATCAGCTTTGTTCTCTTTCCCAAAATAAGTAAGCATCTCTCCTGTAAGCGTAATGCTGTCGCCTTGGTTGATTTTAATTTTCCCAAAGGCTTTCATTTTATTTTCAACAGTATAATGATAAGCTGAATCGCATGTCATTATTGCATCATTATGCTTAAAGGACACATTCCCAATTAAACGCCAATAATCAGGATGAATATTAGCATTAGCGTAAGTATTGTCAGCATTTAATATTTCAATTCTTTTACTGTGCTGAGCAATAGTACTGATACTCAGAAGAAGCAGTAAAATATGGAAAAGAAATTTCAAATTTATCTGAAAAGAGTTTGTTTTCTGTCAGGACCAACTGATACAATTGAGATTGGTGTTTCCAATACATCCTCTAACCAAGCAATATAATCATGTACTGCTTTGGGTGCTTCTGATAAATTTTCCAATTGCATTAGGTCCATATCCCATCCTTCCAGTTCTTTGTAAAAAGGTGTAAGTCCTTCATTATCTTCAAATGGCAAGTAATCAATTTGCTCTCCATTTAATTCGTAATGTGTACAGGCTTTAACAGTGTCAATTCCTGATAAAACATCAGCTTTCATCATCATTAATTGAGTTACACCATTAATATTGATTGCGTATTTTAATGCAGGAATATCAATCCAACCACATCTTCTTGGTCGGCCAGTAGTTGCGCCAAATTCATTCCCAACTTTAGCTAATCTTGCTCCAACTTCATCAAATAGTTCTGATGGAAATGGCCCACTACCAACTCTAGTACAATAAGCTTTAAAGATACCAAAAACTTCTCCAATTTTATTAGGAGCAATTCCAAGTCCTGTACAAGCACCAGCAGTAATTGTGTTTGATGATGTAACAAAAGGGTATGAACCAAAATCAATATCTAATAATGTTCCTTGAGCTCCCTCAGCTAAAATCTTCTTTCCTTCTCTCATGGCATTATGTATGTAATTCTCACTTTCAATGTGCTTGTATTTTTTAAGAGTTGCTAAACTAGAAAACCATGCAGTTTCTAATTCTTCTAATTCATATTCAAAGTCGTAAAAGTTAAGAATCTGAATGTGTTTTCTTTTTAACTTTTCGTATTTTTCTTTAAAATCAGGTGCTGATATATCTCCAACTCTAAGTCCGTTACGACCAGTTTTATCCATATAAGTTGGCCCGATACCTTTAAGTGTTGAGCCAATTTTCTCTTTCCCTTTTGCCTTTTCTGATGCGGCATCAATAAGTTTATGAGTAGGTAGAATTAAGTGTGCTTTTTTAGAAATTAAAAGCTCGGACATTTCAATATTTAACTTAGAGATTCCAATAATTTCATTCTGAAAAATAACAGGGTCAATTACAACTCCATTTCCAATAAGATTAATTACTCCTGGATGAAAAATTCCAGAAGGAATAGTATGCAATACATGTTTTATTCCATCAAATTCTAAGGTATGACCAGCATTTGGTCCTCCTTGAAATCTTGCAATAATATCATACTTTGATGTTAAAACATCAACAATTTTTCCCTTTCCTTCATCTCCCCATTGGAGTCCTAATAATACATCTGCTTTCATTTCTTGTTGAAATTTCTAATTAGTTATTTTGTCTTGACATTCTTTACAAATGCCGTATAAATTTAATGCATGTCTGTTGATTTTAAACTTCATGCTTTCTTCAATTACATTTTTAATTCCTTGTATTCTAGGGTCGCAAAACTCTATCACTTTATCACAATTTGTGCAAATTAAATGGTCGTGCTGTTTGTTAGAATATGATTTTTCGTATTGAGCTTGTGCTTTTCCAAATTGATGCTTTCTTACTAAGTGGCAATCTAATAATAGATCAACAGTATTGTAAAGAGTTGCTCTACTTACACGGTAGTTTTTATTCTTCATCTGAATATACATTGACTCTATATCAAAATGATCTTCAAATTCGTAAATTTCGTTTAGGATTGCATAACGCTCAGGAGTTTTCCTGTGCTTATTACTAACTAAATATTCTGTGAATAATTCAGTTACAGTTTCAATTATTTTCTTGTTTGACACTTTTGCGCTATTAAAACACAAAACTATAAAAAATCCTTATTTGGTATCAATAAAAATACAATAAAGATGCGCTAATTTTCTAGTGTTTATAAGTTCTTGTAATTGATGAAATTTCTTCAACTTTACCAAGTTTATCAGTTAGTTCTTTTAAGAATGTAACATTATGTACTTTAAGGGTGATAATACCTTCAAATATACCATCAGAACTACTGATGTTAATACTCTTAATATTTACATTCATTTGGTTGGAAATAATTTGAGTAACATTGTTCATAAGTCCAACTTTGTCGATTCCTTTAATATTGATTGTTGCAATAAAGTCAATTTCATTTTTATTTACCCATTTTGCTTTTAGTATTCTATAGGCGTAATTGGCTCTAAGTTGAATTGCGTTAGGGCAATCGGATCTATGAATTTTTATTCCATCAACTACTGTTAAAAATCCAAAAATTACATCTCCTGGTATTGGATTACAACACTTAGCCATCTCATAGTCTAGTACTTCATCATCATCATTAAATACAATTACTTTCACTAGTTTTAAAGCTGATTTTTTAAATTTAGGATTATAAATTTTATTCTTTATTGTTTGATACCAACCACTGTTTTTCACTTTTACATATTCCTTAATTTCAGTATTGGAAATGGCCCCAGTACCAAAACGAAAATAAAGTTCTAATGAAGTTCCAGCATCAAAATACTTGATGAGTTCAGTTTCAGTATTTTTATTGAATTTAAGTTTTAAGTGTTTTAGTTTTCTTTCAGCAATCTCTTTTCCAACTCCAGAAATTCTTTTTTTATCTTCTTTTAATGCAGCCTTTATTTTTGATTTTGCCCTTGATGTAATCACAAAGCGTAACCAATCTTTTCTTGGTCTTTGTTTTTTAGATGTGATAACTTCAACTTGATCGCCACTAACTAATTGATGGCTTAATGAGACCAATTTCCCATTTACTTTTACTCCCATACATTTGAGTCCAACATCAGTATGAATTGAAAAAGCAAAATCAAGTGCAGTAGCTTTTTTAGGTAATGTTTTTAATTCTCCATTTGGTGTGAAAACATAAATCTCTCCTGCATAAAGATTGAGTTTAAAATCATCAATAAAATCAAGTGCGTTAGATTCAGGGTTTTCTAATAACTCACGGATATTATTGATCCATTCATCTAGTGAGTTTTCTTTACTTCCTTCTTGTTTGTATTTCCAATGTGCAGCATACCCTTTTTCTGCAATATCATCCATTCTTTTACTTCTGATTTGTACTTCAACCCACTTACCATCATCACCCATTACAGTAGTGTGTAAGGATTCATATCCATTGGCTTTTGGAGTTGAAACCCAATCTCTCAATCTATCAGGATTTGGTTTGTAAAAATCAGTAACTATCGAATAGATTTTCCAGCAATCTGATTTTTCATTTTCTAGTGATGATTCAACAATAATTCTGATTGCAAATTTGTCAAATACATTATCAAAATTAACACCCTTGTTAACCATTTTATGTCTAATAGAAAAGATTGATTTCGGTCTTCCTTTTATAGAACAATAAAGTTCATTTTCTTTTAATTTAGTTCTGATTGGTTTACAAAACTTTGTGATGTATTTATTTCTTTCTTCTTTTGTAGCTTGTAGTCCTTCAGCAATTGCTTTATATACTTCTGGTTTTGTGAATTTAAGCCCTAAGTCTTCTAATTCAGTTTTGATAGCATAAAGCCCTAATCTGTGAGCGAGAGGTGCATATAAGTAAAGAGTTTCTGATGCAATTTTAAGCTGTTTTGGCTTTTTCATTGCATCCAAAGTTCGC
>CAJQHO010000027.1 GCA_905478185.1 uncultured Flavobacteriales bacterium
CTGTAAAAGAACAACTAGATAAATATACTCATGTAATGGTGTATGGAGAATTTTTACAATCTCCTCAATATAAACTAGCAAAACTTTTAGCAGATAATTTGACTGAAAGTTTAAGCACAACTTACTTTGTAAATTCAGGAACTGAAGCAATTGAAGGTGCTATGAAGTTAGCTAAAAGAGCAACAGGACGCTCTGAAATCATCTCTTGCAAAGACTCTTACCATGGTTCTACACAAGGAGCACTTTCTATTATGGGAAATGAAGAACATAAAGCTAAATACCGTCCTTTATTACCTAATTGTAATCAGATTATATTTAATGATAAAAATTCATTAACACTTATTACTAAGCAAACTGCTGCTGTTGTTATTGAACCCATACAAGGAGGAACAGGATTTATTACACCAAAAAATAATTTTTTACAGAAAGTAAGAGAAAAATGTAATGAAACTGGAACGCTTCTTATTTTTGATGAAATACAAACCTGTTTTGGAAGATTAGGAACTCTATTTGGGTTTGAGAAACACAATGTTATTCCTGATATATTGTGCATAGCTAAAGGAATGGGTGGAGGTATGCCAATAGGTGCATTTATTGCTTCATGGGAGTTAATGAATCTTTTAACTTTTGAGCCAAAATTAGGTCATATAACTACTTTTGGAGGGCATCCTGTAAATTGTGCAGCAAGTTTGGCAACCTTACAACATTTACTTTCTACTGATATTATGCAAGAAGTAGAGAAAAAAGAACAACTCTTTAGAGAGCATTTACAGCACCCACAAATTAAGGAAATAAGAGGAGAAGGATTAATGCTAGCTATAGAGTTTGAAGATGAAGAATTAGCTCAAAAAGTAGTGGCACAATCATTAGAAGAAGGATTGATACTCTTTTACTTCTTATTTTCCAAGACTGCAATCCGTATTACTCCGCCCCTTACTATCTCAAAAAAAGAAATAATTGATGGATGTAAAATTATACTGGGAATATTAGACGCATAAAAAAAGGAGCCAATGGCTCCTTTTTTATAATGTCTGAAAAGAAATAATTACTCTCCTCCTAATCTAATATTAATACCTAAGCCAATAGCCATACCAAATGTACTTGGAGCATCAGAATCAGATTCAGTTACCGTTCCATCATAATTTGATTTTGAAGAACTAGAACCACTACTAGTTGCAATACCAAAACTAGGTTCAATACAAACTCTATCATTCCACATCAATGAATAACCTACCCCTGCATTTAAACCAAATGTAGAGGTTTTATATTCACTAGTATTAGTAATACCTCCAAATGAAGCATCCGTAGTAGAAGATGATGATCCTATAGCAATACCTGCAGAAGCAAAAAAAGCATCATTCATATAAAACCTAAAGAAAGGTGAAATGTTCATACCACCATCCTCATATTTAACATCATTTTCTTCTTGACTAGAAGATCCCATTGCAAATCCAGTTCCAACCATCATGTTGTCAGAAATGAAATATCCAACTGTTGGTGTTAAAGAATAATCTTGCCAAGAAACGTCAGCTAAATTAGAACCTACTCCTATTGCAACAGACCCTTGTTGCGCAAATGTCATAGTAGTTGAAATAACAACTACCGTTAAAATTGTAAATAATTTTTTCATATTTATTTCGTTTTAAATAATGCCTACTCTAAAATGGTTTTCAGCTTACCCAATAATGATTACAATATTAAGTAAAATATTCTAAACGAACCTCAGTATACTTACTGATAAATCATAACTACAGAAAACACTCTTAAACAAGTTAAAAATCAATTAATTATCTAAAAATATTAGGATTTTATATCGATTTTTTTTGTTTATATATTTTATAAAAAGTGTTTATATTAATCAATTTGAAGAACAAATTAACTAATAAGTATCTTTTATAAGTATCATCAAGTTTTATTTACTAAGATTATCTATTATTGCAGCAAAATTAAAACTTAAAAAAACAATGACTAAATCTTATGAAAACCAACTAAATAATTGGGTAAACAAAGAGAAATCAGGAGTTAACCTACTTAATTCTGTAGGAACTTTAATGTACGATAAAGGAATTGAATTGATTCTTTTTAGAAATCAACTTTTAGAAATTGGTGTTTCTGAGTTAATGAACAACATCTCTTACGCTAATAAAGTCGTAGGTAGAGAAAACAATGTTGAAGTTGCTGCTCTTTTAGCAAGTGAAATGCTTAATATGGATTTAGCACCTTCAAAAATTGATATTGGCCTATTAACTGCCGAGTACATTGAAAGCAATGCAACTGATGCAAATGCTTTTTTATCAGATAAATTAAGTCATATAGATGGTGCAGATACACGTTCAAAAACCGCAAAAGATGTTATTCTTTACGGATTTGGAAGAATTGGAAGGTTAGCAGCTCGTGAGCTAATAAAACAAGCTGGAAAAGGACAACAATTAAGATTAAAAGCAATAGTTGTAAGAAGACTAACTGATGCTCAAATAGTAAAAAGAGCAGACCTACTAAGAACTGATTCTGTACATGGTACTTTTAAAGGAGTGGTTGATGTTGATTTAGCAAACCAATCAATTATTGTAAACGGACAAGCTATTAAATTTATTGATGGAGGAAGCCCTGAAGATATTGATTATACTCAACACGGAATAAATGATGCACTTTTAATTGACAATACTGGTGTTTACACCGATAAAGAAGCACTAACAAGACATTTACAAGCAAAAGGAGTTAGCAAAGTTCTATTAACAGCTCCAGGAAAAGGAATTCCAAATATTGTTTACGGAATTAATTCAAGTGAACTTGATATTGATGATAATGATATTTTCTCAGCAGCATCTTGTACAACTAACTGTATTGCTCCTATTCTACATATAGTAGAGAATAAATACAATGTTATAAAAGGTCATTTAGAAACGGTACATTCTTACACAAATGATCAGAATCTATTGGATAACATGCATAAGAAACCAAGAAGAGGTCGTTCTGCTGCAATCAATATGGTAATTACTTCAACTGGTGCTGGAAAAGCAGTTACTAAAGTAATTCCATCTTTGGAAGGAAAATTATCTGCAAATGCAGTTCGTGTTCCTACACCTAATGTTTCACTTGCAATTTTAAAATTAACTTTAGAAAAAGGAACTTCAGTTGAGGATATGAATGCAACTATGAGAGATGCAGCATTGAAAGGAAACTTAGTGAACCAAATTAACTATCAAGTTGACCCAGATTTAGTTTCTACTGATATTACAGGAAATACTTGTTGTTCAATTTATGATAGTAATGCAACTATATGTACTGAAGAAGGAAAGGATGTAGTTCTTTACATTTGGTATGACAATGAGTTTGGATACACTAAACAAGTTATCAGATTAGCAAAACTTATTGCAAAAGTTAGAAGATTAACTTACTACTAAATAGAAAAATGTTATGAAGTTAAATAACAAAGCATTTTTAGCTTACAAACTTTTTAACTCGTCATTTACAGGACTATCGGTTGGTATCTTAATTACAATTTACCAACCTTTAGATCTTTCAATTTACTCCATAGGAGGAATGGTTTTAGCTGGAGGAATGCTTGTAATTGCAAAGTTCTATGACAAACTCCTTAATATTAAAAGTTTCTTTCAGATTTCCTTATTAGTTGAGGTAGTGATGCTTTTAACAATTATTACTTTTTTACTTTTACAATACTCCCTAACCTCTGCCCTTTTAATCTATATGGGATATCAACTGACTTTTATTTTTGGTGGGTATTTAGTAAGAGCAGAAACTTTAGTTGCCAAAGATAAAGAGTTACTTGGAAAGATTGATGTAAATAAACAGATCGGTTATTTAGTAGGTTTAGGAGCTTCATTTTTATTCTACAAAGCATTAGAATATGGCTTTGAAATTAATGAGTCTCAAACGCAAATAAGTATACTTCACTACTTTTTAATATCATTGCAAACTTTGATTATACTTTTGCTTTTAAGAAGTTTTTCTAATGAAAATTGATGTCCGATTTTAAGTTTAAACAATTTGAAGTTGCACAAGATAAATCTGCAATGAAAATTGGAACGGATAGTGTTTTACTTGGATCATGGTCAGATTTAGAAAATTCAAGGAGTATACTTGATATAGGATGCGGTACTGGATTAATTTGTTTAATGGCTGCTCAAAGAAACCCATCATCACTTATTAAAGGAATTGAGCTTGAAGTAAATGCTTTTAAGCAAGCAACTGAAAACTGCAAAAAATCCAACTGGAGCAATAAAATTTCTATAATTCATTCTTCATTACAATCTTTTAATTCAAGTTCAAAATTTGATTTAATAATCAGTAATCCGCCATTTTTTAGTGGCTCTACCGAATCTGAAGATTCAGAAAGAAATCTTGCTAGGAATACTCACACGCTACCTTTTAAATACTTAATTGAAAAATCAAAAGCACTACTGGATAAAAATGGTAAGTTTATTGTAATCATACCTTTTGACAGCAAAACTAAATTCTGTGATTTAGCAAATAACAATAATTTATTTCTGAATAAAATTTGCTTTATAAAAGGAAATATTTCTTCTCCAATAAAAAGAATAATGATGGAGTTTTCTTTTGCAAAATCAGAACTAATTAAGGAAGAACTAACTATTGAAGTTGACAGGCATCAATACACAAAGGAGTACATCAGTCTTTGTAAGGATTTTTATTTAAAGATGTAAATATCAATCAAACTGACCCTCTAATTTAGCTTGAATAATGATATGTTCTATTAGCATATCCTCTCTGATATTTACAGGGTCATATTCTGTTTTTAAATTGTTATCCCACAGCTTAGCCATAGTTTGCCAAAAGAATGCGTTAAACCTGCCTCTATAAGATTTAACTATCTCATAGGAAGTTGTTTTTGTTTCTCTATAAATTAGTTTTACTAAAATTTTACCCTCAGTCATTGTTAGGTTTTTAAGCCTATCCGTATATTCCTCTTTAACCCATTTAGCAACTTCCTTAGTATATCGTTTTTTATGTCTTCTTTTGGGAATAGTATCTAATCCTAGATGAATAGAGTTTAATTTTTCTTTAGCTAAAACTGCATAAGGATACACTTTTAAAACTCTTCTTTTAAGAATGAGATATTGGCTTTTTTCCTTTATATTTTTAAATTCTAAAATTTTAACTTCAGATATATCAGAGATGAATATGGTATCATCATTAATAATTTCAAAATCAGCAACTATTACTTTTTCCTGACCAAGGATAACTAACGAAAGAAATGGTAAAATAAAAATCAAGAAAAATCTCATGTAACAAAGATATACAGAAAAGCCATTTATTATAACTAATATGTAATTTTGTCTTAATGATTACTAATATACAACTTCAAGTGCTACCAGAGGTGGCTGCTAATGCTGAATTACTTTTAAAAGTAGTTTCTGAAAAAACAAATACAAAAAAAATAAATATCAAGCATATTGAGATTATAAAAAGATCAATAGATGCAAGACAAAAGATTACAAAAATAAATCTGAGATTAGATGTTTATATAGATGAAAAATTTATTAAAAAGGAAGAGGACATTCCTAATTATAAAGATGTAAGTAAAGCAGATGAAGTAATAATTATTGGGTCTGGTCCTGCAGGATTATTTGCTGCTTTACAACTTATTGAAGAAGGAAAAAAACCAATAATTTTAGAAAGAGGGAAAGATGTACAAAGCAGAAGACTTGACCTAGCAAAACTCACAAAAGAACATATAGTAAATGAAGATTCAAACTACTGCTTTGGAGAAGGTGGTGCAGGTACTTATTCTGATGGAAAACTATATACTCGCTCCAAAAAAAGAGGTGATGTAAATAAAATACTTGATGTATTGGTACAGCATGGTGCAACTGAAGATATAAGAATTGAAGCTCATCCTCATATTGGTACAAATAAACTACCTAAGATCATTAAATCCATAAGAGAAACAATTATTGAATATGGTGGAAAAGTAATGTTTAATAGTAGAGTCATAGACATCAATATTAAAAATAATGCTGTAACAGGAGTTGAATTACAAGATGGAACAATAATAGAAGCTCCTAAAATAATACTGGCAACAGGGCATTCAGCAAGAGATATTTTTGAGTTACTCCATAAAAAAGAAATAGAAATAGAGGCTAAGGCCTTTGCTTTAGGTATTAGAGTAGAACATACTCAGGAATTAATTGACAAAATACAATACAAATGTGAGTCAAGGGGAGAGTATTTACCTCCTGCCCCATACTCCATTGTAAAACAAATAAACGGAAGAGGAGTCTATTCATTCTGCATGTGTCCTGGTGGTATAATTGCTCCTTGCGCAACAAGTCCAGGTGAAGTAGTTACAAATGGATGGTCACCATCAAGAAGGGACTATGAAACTTCTAACTCAGGAATTGTAGTAGAATTAAAAGTAGAGGATTTTGTAAAATATGCTGACAAAGGACCACTTGCTGGAATGTATTACCAAAAAGAAATAGAACAAGCTTCTTGCAAACTAGCAGGGGGAACTCAAAAAGTACCTGCACAAAGATTAGTAGATTTTACAAATAACAAACAGTCATCTAACATTCCAGATACTTCTTATTTTCCTGGAACAACTTCATCTAAAATAAGTGATATTTTACCTGATTTTGTAAATACCAATCTTCAAGAAGGGTTTAGACAATTTGGCAAACAAATGAATGGCTACCTAACTAATGAAGCTGTAGTTCACGTACCTGAAAGTAGAAGCTCTTCACCTGTCAGAATTCCAAGAGATAGAGAAACATATCAGCATCCACAAATAAAAGGATTATTCCCTTGTGGTGAAGGTGCAGGTTATGCTGGAGGAATTATCTCTGCTGCTATTGATGGGATAAAATGTGCAGAGAAATGTTAATTTAATGATGAAAAAATACACTTTTGTAGGCTAGAATTGATTACATTAAGGTAAACTGTTAGCGTAAAAATAATAATGATAGTTTTACCTGCAATCTTCAAAAAAAGCACTAAAACTTTAGAGGCAGTTTTAATATTTTACTGAGAAACGATAAACTTATTGATTAGATAAACATGCCCAATAACTATTAAGTTTATTATAATTACGTAGAACGGCCACTCCCCCATTAAAAAAATATGATTTACAATTGGTTTTTCTATTAAAAACATGTAATTCGCTCCTGTAGAAAAATTGAAAATTAACAATAACACAATAGAAATCTGAACTCTTAGAAGCGTTTTCCACCAAGAGTCAAATCTGCACCTCATATTATGTATATTATGTAAATATAATGGTATAAAAACTATACCTGCATGTAAAAAGTAGAATTCAAAATAGAACCATGCTGAATTTCCTATTGTTAAAACTGGAGTAATTATAGCATACAAACCTCCTATAGTTGCAATAAATACCATCCATTCAAACATCCATTGTTTTTTATTTACTAAAACAATTATTCCAATGATTAAGGAAATATAACAAATTTGAAAAGGTAAATTTTGTAATAAATTCCAAGTATTATTCTTAATTGTAATTACATTAGTAATTACATACATTAAAGAAAATAATAATGCAAACAGATAAGATGAGTAAGATTTCACTTGATTACTCTTGCCTTTTAAAGCAACTAAAATAACAATAATAGTAAATATAGAAGAAAGTAATCCAATCCACCAAACTGATGTAAATACTTCAATAGGAATATGCTTTATCAATCTATCTTAGAATCAACTTACGGTTAACAATGCTTTTTTCTGACTCAAGTTCAATAAAATAAATTCCTTTAGCAAAAGAGGATAAATCAACCTTCATAGTCGTTTTTCTATCAGTTTTTACTACTATCTTTTCAGCTATAATTTCACCAAGTACATTGTATAATTTTACTTTTGTATCTTCTAAAATATTTGCAAATTCAATATTTACAATTCCAGTTGTTGGATTAGGATAAATATTAAAACCACTAGCAAAAAAATTATCTATAAGAGAATGAATTACAGTGTCAAAAACAGTATCACTTACACAATCATTAGCGTCAGTTGCAATCATCCAGTAATCCCCAGCTCCATTAATTTGAATAGAAGAAGTAGTTTCTCCTGTATTCCACAAGTAAGAAGTTGGATTACCTAAAAGGGTATTTGCTTGCAATACATTATTATTTAAAATAATTTCAACCTCAAGATACGACAAACTAACCTCTGTTGAAACGACACTATCACAACTATTAGTAGAGCTTAAAGTGTCTATAAAGTTTCCTGCTGTGCTATAAGTGTTAGCTCCAACTGAAACTGACTCCCCATCACATAAACTAACATAATTGTAATAAAAAGCTGGGGGCAATACAGTAAGTAAAGTATTTACTACACTATCACAACCATTTGGAGTTTGCAATACATCAAAATAAGAACCAGGAGCATAATAAGTATTTGAACCTATATCATAAACCTCACCTTGGCAAATAGTTTGGTTATTTGTAACTGTTAAAGGAGTTGAAACAACTAAATCAGTAATTATGATACTATCACACCCACTCAAGCCAATAGTATCAATATATATACCTGTAGTAGTGTAATAACTAGTCCCAACTTGAATTCCTTGTCCACTGCAAAAATTAAAGTTTTGAAAGTACTGTATTCCTGCACCAACACTTAAATTAGTAGTTAATATACTATCACATCCATTAGTTGTAAGAAATGAATCAACATAAGTTCCCTGAGTATTATAAGTATTACTTCCAATAACAATACTCTCACCATTACAGATAGAAATATTTTGAGTTAAAATTGTCTCATTTTCAATTACAGCATCTACTGTAGTAATATTGGAAATACAAGATTCTTTTTTAACTTCCCAATCATAAAAGAAATAATAGTAACCTGCAGGAGCATTAGTTCCTGTAATAGATGCAATGTTACTTATATTATATGGGAAAACTGACCCAGAACTTGTACGATACATATCATTATTCGATCCTGATAATCCTAATTGCATGTTATTTTGCACGGGCATATCAAAATTAACATAGATTCTAATTCCGTTAGGTGATGTAGGGATAAATACTGTAGTATCCTGAAGTACTGCGTTGCTGCTATTCCTTAATTCAATTGTTCTATAAGCATCAGTATTTGCATAAACCAAAACAGAAACTAAAATTGAGGGTGTGTAATTATCAAAAATCAGATACTTACTGCCTTGAAAATAACTTCCTGCCCCAATTGTATTGTCAGCAGGACCTCCAAATAAATTATTAAACTCATATACTGATTGTGCAAAATAAGAAGTTGTAGTATTTAATACTGGAGTTATATAAGTACTACCTGAACCAAGAAAATTTTGCAAACTATTATCAGAGTACCAATTAACATCACCTGATGATGAATTTGAAGTTAAAGTAACTGAACTACTTCCACAAGAGGTTACTCCAGTAACTTGAAGATTAACATCAATAATATCTATTGCATTATTTATTACAACCGTATCTGATCCATAAGTATTAGTTGTAATTAAACTTACATTATAAGTTCCACTGGCCAAATAATTATGTGTAGGGTTCTGCAAGCTTGAACTATTACCATCACCAAAATTCCATAACCAAGTGGTTGGGCCATTAGTTGAAAAATCAGTAAATGTTACTACACTATTACAACTTACACTATCACTTACTTCAAAATATGAAACTGGTGGTGCAGTTGGAAAACTACAAGTCCAATCTGCTTCAAACCCACTGCCATTTACTGCTTGGTCAGAGTGCAATAAAATAGTAATAGCACCACTACTTGAAACAATTGTTCCAGGGCTACCTGTTAATACATTACAATATTGACCTAATGATGTTGCTGTTGTATCTAATCCATCAAAAATCTCTAAATAATCCCAATTACAATTGGTTGATGAACTTGGAGCTTCAACATCAAAAGAATTAAAATTAAGTGTGATTTGATTGCTGCCTGGAGGTGCAATTGTTATCCAACAATCATTCATGTCATAGTAATTTCCACTAGGACCTCCAACATCATAAAGCGTGCCATTACACATTGTTTGTGTATTTCCAGCACCACTTATTGGCAAAGATACTATACATGGGTTGTTTGCATCAACACTAATAATTTGTTGCTTTATAACACTATCCTGTCCTAAAGGACCAGTTGCAATTAATTGAACTGTGAATAAACCAAAAGTAGTATAAGAATGTGATGGGTTAGTAGCTGTACTTGTATTTCCATCACCAAAATCCCAATAGTAAGAATTTGAGTAATAAGAATTATTCATGAAAGTTACATCAGAAGGTACATTACAAAATATGGAATCATTATAAGAAAAATCAGCAATTGGTGGAGATGTTATTTGCAAATCAATACTCCAAAGACCTCTCCCATAAGTTGCTGCAAAAAGTGTGTTTGACTGATATTGAATCTCTAACTCATTAACAATAACATTTGGTAAGCTGTTGTTATTAAATACATTCCAATCATTTAATGTAGAGTCAGAAGTAAAAACCCCTAAATCAGTTCCTATATAAACAGTTTCAAGATTATTTGTTTTATCTAATTCAATACAATTTACAGGTATGTTTGGTAAAGTACCTGATATATTAATCCAACTATTTCCTCCATCAATTGATTTATACACCTTTTCACCTGATGTATAACCAGAGAAAGTTACCCAAAGTGTATATTCATCATTAGGATTTACAACAATATATGAAATGTATTTGTATGGTAAATTATTATTAATCTGAGTCCAAGAACTACCACCATTAGTTGTTCTAAAAACATTTGCATCATCAGTAAAATAAATAACATCAGGATTAGATTTTGAAATTCCAATTTCATTTATCTTCCCTCCATTTGTTTCTCCATTTGTAATAATACTCCAATTATCTCCTCCATCATTAGATTTATAAATTTCATCATAACCTGCATAAATTATCTCAGGGTTATTTTTATCTAGTTCGTAAGGAGTTTCCCAGCTACCATTATTAGATGGAGCAATTGATGAAAAACTATTCCCTCCATTAGTAGATTTTCTTATAGCACCATAATAAACCTCACCGTACATGATATTGGAATTGGTATAGTCAATAATACACTCCATACCATCTCCACCAATTACAGCATCCCAAGTTGTATTTGTTTTTAAAAATGTTCCATTATCCTGTGATCCAGTAATTACTTTGTTTTGCACGGATTGAGAAACACCTAAACTATAGAATTGCGTAATGTGTAATCCATCAGATATATCAGTCCAATTTTCCTCATCTGTAGTGTAATACAAACCACCATCATTTCCTGAGTACAAATTTCCATTTAAAGGATTGTATTTTAACATATGTTCATCTGCATGCATATAGTCAGCCCCACCACTACCAGTCCAGTGAGTATTAATATTCCAACTCTGACCACCATCAGTAGATTTCCAAGTATTCACTCCACCAACAAATAAGATGTTTTCGTTAGTAGGCGAAACTGCAAAAGCTAAATCATACCATGCTTGTCCATCAGAATCAGAACCTGTTGTAGACCATCCTAAAAGATTAGGAGAATTTGATTCTTGTGTCCAAGTTGCACCCTCATTTATTGATTTGTATACTGCATAAAACCCATTGTTATTATCACCAAACATTGCATAAACAACTTGAGGATTGGCTGGAGTAACAGCTACACAAGCTCTTACAACATCATTTGTTGATGGTAAACCAAAACCAGCTTGAATCCAACTTACTCCATTGTCTGATGATTTATAAACTGAAGTACTTCCTTTTGATGCCCCATACACTATATTTGAGTTAGTAGTATGAAACTCAATATCAGTCATATTTATTCCAGGATAAGTGTGCACAAATGAAACTCCTGCATCCACTGAACGATAAATTCCGTTACTTGTAGCAACAATAATAGTTGTTGTATTTGAAGGGTCAATTAACACTCTATTTCCTTTGTAATATGAGGTTACATTAAAAGATAATCCTGTAGCGGAAAAAGTAAGTCCTCCATCTAATGATTTCATTAAACCATAAGAATAAGTATCCCCTCCATCTCTATCGCCAGTAATAATATAAATCTCATCAGGATTAGAAGGGTTAATTGCAATATCAGAGACACCTAGATTAGTTAGAAAATCAGTGGTTGTAGCCCATGTTTGCCCTCCATTATCCGATTTCCAAAAACCACCTGCTGGAGCACCCACATATATTTTATTGGCATCTGAAGGATGAAAAGCAATAGTATTTACTCTACCTATTCCTCTTTTAGTTCCATTGGATTGCAAAGGAACATCATCAGGCCCTACTTGAGTCCAAACATTAGGTGGTAACATTAAAAACTGATTGTTTGCTTGTACTAAGTTTTTATACTCCTGTACTAAAATCTCAGGATGCTGTAATCCATCAGGAAATACTCTTGGTTTTATAAAATTCTCCCATCTTTTATACTGTTTCCAACCCTTTCCTTTTTCTATAGTTTTATTCTCCCAGAAATCTTCAAATTCTTTTTGAGTATCATAAAAATTTTCTGTTGGGTCTTGCATTTTATCTATCCAACTCTGAGAGAAAACAAAAGAAGGTATAAAAAGTAAAAGAAGTAACTTTTTCATTTTTAGGATTTATTTAGTAACAACTATTTTTTCTATCGTACCATCACTATAAATATAAAGCAAAGTAGTTTTATCTACCACCTCATCAACCTTAACCTCTCTACCTAATAAATCAGTAATTTTTACTAACTCAGGTTTTATTGCATTTGCATTATTAATTGATGTTGTACTAGTAGCAACTTCATAAAGCATTAAATCATCAACTGCAGCTTCAATC
>CAJQHO010000028.1 GCA_905478185.1 uncultured Flavobacteriales bacterium
AAATCATTTAGTATTGCTTTAAGAACTATATGTCCAAAACCTTTTCCTCTTTCTGAATTTAATACAGCAAAACGCTCTAATTTAAACCCTTTTTCTGTTTTCCTATGCCTTGCTGTAGCTACTGCTTCTTCATTATAAAAAATTAAGAAATGAGTTGATTCTTCCTCAAATTCCCATTCCATCTCTTCTGGGCAGTTTTGTCCAATTACAAAAACTTCATGCCTAATTGCATGAGCCTTTTTCATTAAAGACTCATCTGAAAAAGTGAATTTTTTTATATCAACCATGCAAACGTTTATTTATGTAAAAATATGTATTTTTGTTGGAACTAAAAAATTAAATAAAATGAAGAAAATATTTTTATCTGCAATATTGAGTGTTATTACACTTTTTGCAATGGCTACAAAACCACATGTTGATCATGTGAGAGTTAATACTGAAAATTCAACAGTTAAATGGAAGGGTTCTAAAATTTCATCTGGCCATGAAGGTACAGTAAATATTCTTAAAGGTATTTTAAATATTGATCATGGGACCTTAGTTGGTGGTCAGTTTAGTATAGACATGAGCTCAATTACATGTACAGATATTCAACCTGAAAAAAAGAATAAATATTTAGTTGATCATCTTAAAGATGAAGACTTCTTTAATGTATCTGAGTTCCCTACAGCTTCTATAACTATTATTAATGCAGTTAGAGGGAGTGGGAATTCTTATAAAATTATGGCAAACTTAACTATTAAAGGTATTACTCATCCTATTAGTTTTGCTGCTGATGTAAATGTTAATGGAAAAAACTTTTTAGCAACTGCTAAAATTAAAATTGATAGAACTAAATGGGATATCAAATACAACTCAGGCAATTATTTTAAAGATTTAGGTGATAAACTAATCCTAGATGAAATTGAATTTGATATTTTCTTGCTATCAGTTAAATAGTGAGTTTATACATATTACTAGCAATTTCTATAGTTATATCATTTTTAATTGCAGTAAATCAAAGAATAAGGGGACTCAAATTTTGGTCCTCTTTTTTTAAATCTATTATTGCAGTTGGTGGGGTTTTAGGTACTATTTGGAAATTACTAAATTAGAGATTTCCTCAGCTAGCTTTTCTGCAGCTAGAGGATAATTTCTAAACCATAACTCAGGTTCAATCAATTCTAATTCACTTAAAGATGGTTTATTATTGTTGTCATAAACAATATCAACCCTAGCATATTTTGGTTTGAAAGGACTTGCTATAAGGCAGTTTACAGCAAATAGAATTTCTTCTTTAGTTGGGGTATATTTTTCTACTCTTCCACCATGGTCGTCCTGCACTCGGAAATCACCCTTTTTTGCAATCTTTTTAACAGCATGAGTGTATTTTCCACCAATTAGTATCAGTGATATTTCTCCTTGTGTAATTATATTGTTAAGGAACTCCTGAAAGAGCATACTCTCATTTTCTATGAGTTTTTGAAATAAAGTTTCAAATTCAGAACAGTTGTTAGGATGAATTCGGTAAGTTTGTCGTGCTGCTCCTGAAATAGCTGGTTTGAGTACAGCTTCCTTCCAGTTTGCTTTATCAAAGAGTTGTGCTAAAGTAATTCTATCTCCTTTTTCTACAAATAGAGTAGGAGCAATATTAACCTTGTTTTTTGCTAAATCTTGCAAATAGTGTTTGTCAATATTCCAATTGATTATTTCAGAAGAATTAATGAAAGTTGTTTTCTTTTTGGTGTCTTCTAGCCAAATAAAGAATTCATCAAATCGTTCAAAATAATCCCATGTAGTTCGGAAGATAGCGTATTTGGTACTTGTCCAATCAAAGTTTTTATCTGACCAATCTTTTTTACAAACTGTTAATCCTTTATTTTCTAATGCAGTTTGTAACAGTCTGTCCTCATCTAAAACTTGCTGAGTATACCAATCTACTTTTTCAGGATTTAGATAGCGGTGGTCAGTAAGGATGACAATATCCAACATTATTTAATTAGGATTCTTTTTTTCACAGTGCCATCCTTGTATATATAAAAAAGGGGAGAGTTTGGTTTAGGAATTGTTACTCTCCCTAAAACATCAACAACCTTAATTAATTTAGCAGATTTTTCAGTAGTAATATTCTTAATATTTGTTGGGTGAATCAGTCCATTAATATCATAGTTATTAAAAAATTCCCAAATCTTTTCTGCTGCATTTATGTCTTGGTTAGTTATTCCATTTGGGAATAGGGCGCCTGGCCAACTGTGTTCCCCGTCAATTATTTTATAATGTTCTACTGCAACTCCATTGCTCCCGTTTTCCCAAATTTGATACTCAGCAGTACAGCCATCTGCAGTATTTGTGTTAGGCACATTAGTTATAATTGCAGTGCTATTGCAATTGTTAAAGTATTTCCAAAAAGCCATTATATTAGGAATTGATTCTGTAAAACTACTAGCATTATAGGGTACTGTTGGGTCTAATGTTCCATGTATTTCCATAACTGGCATGGGGTGGCTTGGATTGCAACTGTTGAACCAACCAAGGTTCATACTTCCTGTTACTGATGCAATGGCTGCAATTCTATCGCTTAGTTCACAAGCTAATTGATAGCTCATAAATCCTCCATTTGACATTCCGGTACTATAGACTCTATCTTGGTTTATGCTGTATACTGCAGCAATAGAGTCGATAAGAGCAGATGTAAACCCTATATCATCAATAGTGCTTCCTCCCCAACCAACATTCCAGTGTGTGACACCAGAATTATCTAAAGTTCCTTCAGGGTGAACAATGATAAACCCTGCAGTGTCAGCTATAGCTCTGAAGTCGCCATACCACATTTGTTGTGTGGCGTTAGATGAGTATCCATGAAAATTAAAAACCAGTGGCACTTGATTTCCTGTTACATAGGAGTTAGGTACATATAAGATGTAATCTCTTGTAATTCCACCATGATTAATACTTGCATTAATAGTTTGTTGTCCAAGGGTAAATAATGGCAAACAGATAATAAGTAAAATTAATTTCTTCATTTAATTTATAGTAATTTGTTTTTTGATAGCCCCTTCTTTTGTTTTGATGAGTTTAATCTTATTAGTTTTACTTTCTCTTCCTAAGATATCAATATTAATAATCTTGTTACTTTTTGAAGTTGCTATCTCTGAAATAGAAATAGTATTTCCAAATGGAATAAGTTCCACATCCTCAATTACAATATCATTATTAAGTATAGTTGCATTTATTGTTTTTGGATAATATCCATTTTTACTATAAGTAAGGCTATAGTTTCCTTGATACAAATATCTGTGGTAGTTTCCAATTGGTAGATTAGAATATACATGAGAACTATCTACATCATGGTTAGTGATTTCTATTTTTGCTTTTATAGGATTTCCAGTAATACTATCAGTAACTATCCCTCTAATTCCATAAAGGGATTGCTCCATATAATTTAACAATGAAGGGTAGTTTGCATCCCATAAAGTAGGTAAATCATTTGGGTTTGGTGTTTTGTCATCTGATAGTTCCAAAGTAAATTCTCTGCAATGTTTAAAGTAATTCATGTAATCTTGTCTTCCTCCAGCTACTGAATACCAATCCCATCCATTTGTTATTCCATCATTCAGATAATTAAAATATCCATTACCACTATATATTTGGCAGCTATCAGCATATTCTTGTGATACATATTGCCACCAATTGTCATCTGCAGCTAAGTTGCTCCAAGTGTCCCAAGGGTAGTTGCAGACTTCTGCCCCCCCGTGCATATTTGCTGAAATTGTAAAGTTTACAGTATCAGCAAGCCCTAGAAATATATTTGTTTCTTCTTGATAAGGATTTCCGTCAGGGTGCGCTCCATCTTCTGGATCTGGATAATTTCTGTTTAAATCAACCCAATTTGAATTATATCTAATTGCTGACCAAACATCTTGGTTCCCTCCATAATAAGCTCCATCAGGATTTGCTAAAGGATTTATCCATATATCAATTTCATTTACTAATTCTGTTAATTTAGTATTGTTATTATATCCATTTAGGATGTAATCAATTAATCTCAAACTTAAAATATAACCAGCAAGTTCATCTCCATGCATTGATGAGGTATATAAAAAGGATGGTTCATCTTCTTTTTGACCTACATTGTCAGAAATTTGGACTACTAATATTTCTCTTCCTGAATTAAGTGTGCCTAAATGATGAAGTTTACAGATATCAGGGAAAGAATCTGCAAAAGCAATCATCATATCTAAATATTCTTCATAAGTAGGGTAGTAGTCCCAATTATTTTTGCTACCATTATTATATGAAATAATTTTCTTTGGAATAATTTCGTAATCAATTCCAAGCTTTAGAAATTCAGAGAACTCTTTTTTATTTGCATAAGCATATGCACGTTCCGCATTTGTTTTATGGTCAATAGAAACAATATCTGAAACATCATTTAACTGATTTTTATTTTTGTATTCAAAAGAGAAATTAACCTCACCTCTTTCTAAAAAAAGTTCGTCAATATTCTGAGTAAACCCTACGAAAGGGATAAGTAAAAGGAAAAGCAGTTTTTTCATTATTAATTGAATTTATCTAAAGTTGATTTAACAGCATCTTTATGAATAGTAAAAGTCATCATTTTTAATTTTACAAAATCTTCATGGTAGAAGTAGTAGCCAGGGAAGTTTCCATTACGGGCACCTGAACCACTATCTTTTATTAAAAACCACCATTCTCCCTTATCATCAATTTTATAACCGATTAAATGAATGGCATGGTCATCAGTTGTCGTTCCGTTTGAAAAACGAAATTGCCTTGCATTTTCATCAATAAATTGGGATGGAATATCATAAGAGGGAACCATAGCTACATCATGTGTTGATGAGTATCCACTTTCTGTAACATCACCACCAATTGAGATAGAATAACCATTTTCAATTGCTTTTTTTACTGCAAACATAAACTCATCTAATGGTACATTATAGTAGGCATCAGATTTCCACCAGTTATCTGAAACTTTGTATTCTTCCTGACTCCAGTATGGTTTTTGCATCAAACTCATAAAATCAACATAGTCGTTTGGCTTTAGTTTTGTTACATTCTTCAAAAATGATTTTGGCGTGTAGGTTTTCCCATTGTATTTGAATGAAGTAGGTGGCACTCCCATATAATGATTCAAAATAGCTTTGATATTGGAAAGAATTGCTCCCTCATCCCAAAAGTTGATTTGCTTACAGTTTTTCAAGTATGCCTCAAATTCTTTAAACATTCCTTCATGATTATAGTAAGGTTGGTCGCTTGGTTTGCCTTCATAAGCTTCTGCAGGAACTATACCGTACCAATTCATCATTCTTTGTACTGCATTGGTTTCTGATCCTTCTCCTAAATGTGTATTTCCCCTAGTGTTAATGAATCCTCTTGCTTTTTCAATGTATTCAAAATAGACTGGATATAATTCCGAAAGGTTGATTGTTTTTCCTGTTATCCTATGGATTTCACTTTCGTAAAATGAAGTAGTTGAAAAGCACCAGCACGTTCCTGTATTTCCTTGTGAGATTGGGTTTTCGGCCTCAATAATTGTAAATTCATCTAAACTTTGTGGAATTTGTTTCCCATCAAAATTCATTTTAAAGGATTTGTATTCTTCCTTTTCACCTTTATCATATTCCTTACTTTCCTCTACAATTTTACCGTAAAAGTTATTTGAATAGGACTCAAATTTCCCTTTGTCTTGTGCAATTACTGATGAAGAAATTAGTAGTAATATTCCTATTTTTTGTATCATTATTTAATGTTCTGATTTTGAAAGCCCAAAGTTAGAGGAAATTTGTAATTTGCACATCAAACTAACTAAAAACATTATTTAATGAAAGCCTTAATGCAAATTCTTAAATGGGCACTTATTACTATGCTTGCTTTTACATCATTTAACTTATTTGTTTCCCCAGAATATAAGGTAGAAAGAAGTGTAGAAATAAATGTACCAACCTATATTGTTTATGAGCAAGTTACCGATTTACGCCAATGGGAAAATTGGGCTATTTGGTGGAAGAAAGATACCGCAATGATTACTAATTATTCAGGAGCTGAAAGAGGATTAGGTGCTAAAATGATTTGGATTAGTGATGTAGTCGGAGATGGGGATTTAGAAATTATTGAATGTAGTTCACAAGGAATGAAAACTAAATTAGCTTGGGGAAATGGTAGTTGGCATTTTGAAGAAACTGAAAATGGAACAAATGTTTCTTGGAGCATGAATGGAAAAATGCCATTTTTAATGAGTTTTATGACAATGTTTATTGAAGATATGGTTGCACCAGATTTTGAAAAAGGATTGGCAGGACTAAAAGAAGTGTGTGAAAGTTTGCTAGCACGCTCCTCAGAAGTTACTGAATTAGATGAAATTATAAATTAAAAACAAAAATTATGAAAAAAATATTACTTATCCTTTTTGTATTTCTAGGTATTCAAGCACAGTCTCAAGTTGTTTATTGCGATTCTGTATCTATTTCGATTTCAGGATCGACACCAACAACTGTTACATACACAACTTTAGCTAATCCTTATATAAACACCTTTTTATACTCTTTTGATATTAATTGGAATGTAACTAATTTTAACACTGGTGCATTGATCACCTCTGATTCTGTATACAATCCAACATTCAATATTAATAATTTGGATACCGTTTTGGTGTGTGCAACCGCAACAATTACAGGGCAAGGAATGACATTTACTTGTATAATGTGCGATACTATTTTATATAATGGTGGCTGGATGTTAATGTCAATGGGGCAGACATCACCAAATGAATGTGACTCTGTGGTTGTTAGTTTTACCCAAATTGACACAACTACAATACCAAATTTAATATATATTGATGTACAAGTTTTTGGTTATGGCCCAAGTGTTGGTTACCCTGGTTTTATTTTATTAAATAGTGTAGGTGATACGATAGCCAATGAAAATTTTAATACAGCACTTAATGTTTATACTCTTATGGCAAATACTACAGAGACTAGGTTCTTAGAGGTTCTTCAAAATTTTAGTTTACCATTTAGCGGATTTCTACATTTGGTGGATGGTTGGTTTGCTGGAAATTCAACTACCGAATGTATTTATCCTTTTAATATTAGTATTGGTACAACAGCTATTAATGAAGTAGCTAAGAGTAGGAATGTTATTAAAATTACAGACCTATTAGGAAGAGAAACAAAACAAACTAATCAACCTCTCTTTTACATCTATGATGATGGAACAGTAGAGAAAAGAATAGTTATAGAGTAAAACAATAGATTAACAATGAAAAAACTACTGCTTATATTACTTTGATTTTCTAACATCTGACTCTCCTGAGGAATATGAAGCATTAATTGTTTATGAAATTAATCATTAGCTTTATATAATAAAATCCCAGCCAATATCATATATAAAATATTTGGTATCCATACTGCTAATGCAGGAGATAAATTACTGTTAGTTGCAAATGTTGTACTTACTTGCATAAATAGTATATAAGTAAAAGCTATTAGTATTCCAATTCCTAAATGAATCCCAATACCCCCTCTTGTTTTTCTACTAGCAATTGAAACTGCAATTAGAGTAAGGATAATTGATGCAAACGGAAAAGCAATACGTTTATGTTTCTCAATTTTATGATAGACTAATTGTTCACTCCCTTTCATTTCTTCTTCCTTAATATATTTATTGAGTTCAAATAGATTCATTGTTTCAACTAAGGAGGTGCGTTTTGTGAAGTCAGTTGGATGAAGATTTAGTGTAGTGTCAATTTTATTTCCACTACTTAACTGCTCTCCATCTTTATAAAATTCTCTTATCTCATATTTATGTATAGTCCATTTCTGGTTTAAAGAGTCGAATTGAATGTAATCAGACTTTAGCTTTGAGGTTAATTTCCCATCATTAAAATTCTCAAGAGTAAATTTATAACCAATTTCTCTCTTTGAATTAAAACTTTCCATATACATATATTGTCCTGGAAGGATTTGCATATGAATATTTTTAGCTCTGGAATACCTTTTGTTTTTAAGGTATTTATTAGTGAAATCAATGCGTTCACTATTAGAAGGGGGAATAATAAAATTCCCAAGAATAAATGATAAAGCCCCAAGTATTACAGCTGAAACCATAAAAGGCTTCAGTAGGCGTATAAAACTCATTCCGCTATTTAAAATCGCAATAATTTCAGTATCTCCTGCCATCTTTGAGGTAAAGAATATTACTGAGATAAAAATAAATAGAGGACTAAACAAATTTCCGAAATAGGGGATGAAGTTAAAGTAATAGTCAAAAATAATTGATTTTATTCTTACTTCATGTTCCAAAAAATCATCTATCTTTTCGGAGATATCAAAAACAATAACAATTAGTAAAATCAATGCTAAGGCAAAGAAGAAAGTACCTAAGAATTTTTTAATGATATACCAATCAAGTTTCTTCATTTAGAGTCTAATGTCTAGTTTTTTAACCATCATATCTTTCCAAGATGTAAATGTTCCTGATTCTAATTGCGCTTGTGCTTGTTCCATTAACCATATGTAAAATCGGATATTGTGTAAAGTAGCTATTTGTTTACCAAGCAATTCATTACTTCTGAAAAGATGACGAACATAGGCTTTTGTGTAAGTACTATCAACAAAAGAGGTCCCGTTTGGGTCAAGTGTGCTGTAATCATTTTCCCACTTTTTATTCTTTAAGTTTATAGTTCCTTCTGATGTAAATATCATTCCATTCCTAGCATTTCTTGTAGGCATAACACAGTCAAACATATCAATCCCTAGCGCAATATTTTCTAAAAGATTCACAGGGGTTCCAACTCCCATTAAGTATCTGGGTTTATCCCAAGGTAATACTGAGCAAACAGTTTCTGTCATTTCATACATCATATGGTGTGGCTCCCCAACTGAAAGTCCTCCAATAGCATTTCCTTCTCTTTCAAAACTTGCAATTTTTTCAGCAGATTGCAAACGCAAATCTTTATAAACACTTCCTTGTACAATTGGAAAAAATGTTTGTTCAAATCCGTATTTTCCTTCAGTAGAATCAAATCTATCACAACATCTTTTGAGCCATCTATGTGTCATATGCATTGATCTTTTCGCATAATCATAATCACAAGGGTAGGGTGTGCATTCATCAAAAGCCATAATAATATCTGCACCAATAGTTCTTTGCACATCTATTGCATATTCGGGTGTAAAAAAGTGATAACTACCATCAATATGAGATTGAAATTTCACGCCTTTTTCTTCTATTTTTCTTGTTCCTGAAAGTG
Source organism: uncultured Flavobacteriales bacterium (assembly GCA_905478185.1). Classification (GTDB taxonomy): domain Bacteria; phylum Bacteroidota; class Bacteroidia; order Flavobacteriales; family BACL11; genus UWMA-0277. Next base: position 9,254 of record CAJQHO010000028.1, read on the forward strand.
AATAAACTTGATATCCACCACTATCAGTAAGTAAAGGTTTATCCCATCCTATAAATTTATGCAATCCACCTGCTCCTTCAATTATATCAAGCCCTGGTCGTAAGTATAAGTGGTAAGTATTTCCTAATATTATTTGAGCTAAAGTATCTTCAACTAATTGATGCTGATACACTCCTTTCACAGTCCCAGCAGTGCCAACAGGCATAAAAATGGGAGTTTTTATTTTTCCGTGTGAAGTTTCAATTTCCCCTAATCTAGCTTTGCTTTGCTTATCTTCTTTTAATAATGTAAACTTCATGCTACAAAAGTAATTTAATTTGAAAAATATCGACTCGTGACTAATGAAAAGTAACTAGTACCTAGTTTCTAGTAGCTAAAAACAATCTTTTAGTATTTTTGCACAAGTAATTACTGATGCTATCGCTTTTAATTAAGAGGAAAGTCCGGACACCATAGAGCAATATAATGGGTAACGCCCATCTGCCGCAAGGTATGGACAAGTGCAACAGAAAGTATGTACAGGTAATGCTGTAGTGAAAACAGGTAAACTCTATATGGTGCAATACCATGTATATCAGGATTTAAGGGCTGCTCGCTTTTTCCTGAGGGGTAGGTAGCTTGAGGTAATAGGCAACTATTATCCTAGATAAATGATGGCACTCTTAGGAGAACAGAATCCGGCTTATGTGTAATTACTGATATAAAGCCGACACTTAGGTGTCGGCTTTTTTTATCTTTGCCTTATGAGATTTTTAATATTTATGCTGTCTTTTTTCTTTACGTTTCAGATTTCAGCTCAAGATACTTTAATGCCTGTTATTTTCTTAGATGATATTGTAATTTCAGAAGAAAATAATGGTTTTACTGTTGAGGATTTTGTGGGTTATGTTAAAAAGGATACAACTTTTTTTATGGGGTTCAAGCATTTGAGGTATTACTCTCATCAATATAATAGTGAATTAAACATATTCAATAAAAAAGGAGAAACAATTGGGACTTTAATTAAGAAAGGGACACACTTTTCTGATGAAAAAAAGGCATGGATTGTAAATGATACTATTATTGATAATGGTAAAATCTTTAAAAGAAACGGGAAATACCGTTATTATACTCCAGAGGCTTTTGATGAGGTGTTCTTTCCAAAAGATACTATTGATGTAAGTCTGCAAATTTCAGATGATAAAAATGAAGATGACAGCCAAAACATGCGTGATGCCAAAACAGTAGGTTTTTCTATAGGTACTGATGGGGTGGAGCAGAATAAGGGTGGGGTAAAAAAGAAATTAGCCATTTTTGATATTGAGATGCAACAATATTATAACTATATAATTAGTGATACTATTTACAATGGTAGAGATTGTTATTCTTTTACAGTTAAGGTTAAGGAGACTTTATTAGACAAAGAAAAAGAGGGGGCACTTATCAGAAAAATTGTTTCTTATTTTGATAAAGAGAATTTTAATGTGATTTATAGAGAGTATAAATTTATATATAGTAATTGGTTTTTAGATTTAGATATGGATATTTTTGTTCATATGGATTATGTACGTAATAAGCATATTCCAACTGATATCTACTATAAAGGATATTGGGATGTAATATTTTTTAAGCCTGAACGAGCAGAGTTTAAGTTAAAAAACACCAATTACTTAGTAGACTAGAGGTTTTTATGTGAACCATCACAGAAAGCACCTTTACTAGAATGTTTGCATCCGCACCAAGCTACTTTTAAATCTTCTTCCAAAATTACTGTTTCAGGAGAAAATCCTGTACCTTTATGACTTCCATCACAATAAGGATCTTTACTGCTTAACCCACAAGTGCAAAAAGCTCTTTTGCCAGCTTTTTCATTTGTTATATAAGGTGATTTTTGTGTAATTTTTGGTAACTTTACCATGTAGTTTTTATTTTTAGCAAATATAGGAAAAATTGATTACTAAAAATGATGAAACTTTTTTCTTAATAAAAAAGCGGATTATAAAAAAACCTTTTATATTTGCAGCCCAGAAATAATAAAGAAATAAAGTCATGCCAAAAAGAACATTTCAACCATCTAACAGAAAAAGAAAAAATAAACACGGTTTTATGGATCGTATGTCTTCAGCTAATGGACAGCAAGTAATTGCAAGAAGAAGAGCTAAAGGAAGAGCCCGTTTAACGGTTTCTGATGAAATGGGTCATAAATAATAAATGATTGATATTTATATATAGAGGTGTTGCTTTTGCAACACCTTTTTTTTAGGTTTTTTTCAGAGTAAAACTTGTTAATATCTATTAATAAATAGCACCTAAAATAAAAAACAAAAAATTGTAAATTCGCACAATACATAATTAAAGAAATGCCAAAAAATAATAAATTAAAATCAGTACTAATTATAGGAAGTGGTCCTATTGTAATTGGTCAAGCATGTGAGTTTGATTATTCAGGATCCCAAGCAGCAAGATCACTTAAAGAGGAAGGTATTGAGGTTTCATTAATCAATTCTAACCCTGCAACTATTATGACCGATAAGGTTGTTGCTGATCATATTTACTTAAAACCTCTTACTACTGCATCAATTATTGAGATATTAGAAGAAAGGAATATTGATGCTGTATTACCAACAATGGGTGGGCAAACAGCCCTAAATCTATGTATTGAAGTAGATGAAAAAGGGATTTGGGAAAAGTATGGTGTTGATATTATTGGTGTTGATATTGCTGCAATTCATATTACTGAGGACAGAGAGCAGTTCCGTAAGTTAATGAATGAAATTGATATTCCTGTTGCACCTGCTCGTATTGCAACTTCATTTTTAGAAGGAAAAGAAATAGCACAAGAATTAGGGTTTCCATTAGTAATTCGTCCTTCATTTACATTAGGTGGAAGTGGAGCTGCATTTGTACATACTAAGGAAGAATTTGAGGATTTACTATCCAAAGGATTACATGCTTCACCAATTCATGAAGTACTAATTGATAAAGCAGTATTGGGTTGGAAGGAATATGAGTTAGAACTTTTGCGTGATGATAATGATAATGTAATTATTATTTGTAATATTGAGAATTTGGACCCTATGGGTATCCATACTGGAGATTCCATTACGATTGCACCTGCAATGACTTTGGCAGATACTACTTATCAAAGAATGCGTGACATGGCAATAAAAATGATGCGTTCTATTGGTGATTTTGCAGGAGGATGTAATGTGCAGTTTGCTATAAACCCTGAATCAACAGAAGAGATTATTGCTATTGAGATTAACCCTAGGGTTTCTCGTTCATCAGCCTTAGCATCTAAGGCAACTGGTTATCCTATTGCAAAAATTGCATCTAAGTTAGCAATTGGTTATACTTTGGATGAATTAGACAATCAAATTACAAAATCAACTTCAGCTTATTTTGAGCCAACTTTGGATTATGTAGTTGTAAAAATTCCTAGATGGAATTTTGATAAATTTAAAGGTTCTGATATAGAATTAGGCCTACAGATGAAGTCAGTAGGAGAGGTGATGTCTATTGGGCGTTCATTCCAAGAGGCGTTACAAAAAGCTTGTCAATCTTTAGAGATTGGAAGAAATGGATTAGGAGCTGATGGTAAAGGAGAAACTGATCAAGATAAAATCTTGTATGAATTAAAACATGCAAGTGGAGATAGAATTTTTAGAGTTTATGATGCCATTAGAATTGGTATTCCAACTAAAAAAATTCATGAAATAACAAGAATTGATTACTGGTTCCTACATCAAATTGAAGAAATGGTGGTGTTGGAAAAAGAGATAGAGAACTACACTATTGAAACTATTCCAACTGAATTGCTTTTAGAAGCAAAGATGACGGGTTATGCTGATAGGCAAATAGCTCATTTAGTAAAGTGCTTGGAAAGTTCAGTATATAATAAGCGTAATAATGAAAATATTAAGCGTGTGTATAAGTTAGTAGATACTTGTGCTGCAGAGTTTACAGCCAAAACACCTTATTATTATTCTACTTTTGAAATGCCTAAAGAAGTAAATGGAGAACAATTTGCTGAAAATGAAAGTATTTCTTCTGAAAAGAAAAAAATAATTGTTTTAGGGTCTGGACCAAATAGAATTGGGCAAGGAATTGAATTTGACTATTCTTGTGTGCATGGGGTGTTAGCAGCAAAAGAATGTGGTTATGAAACTATTATGATAAATTGTAATCCTGAAACTGTTTCTACTGATTTTGATACTGCTGATAAACTTTATTTTGAACCTGTTTTCTGGGAGCATATCTATGATATTATTCGTCATGAAAAACCGATAGGAGTAATTGTTCAGCTAGGAGGGCAGACAGCACTTAAATTAGCTGAAAAATTAGAGCGTTACGGTATTAAAATAATGGGAACTTCTTACAATGCTTTGGATGTAGCTGAAGATAGAGGAAGGTTCTCGGAATTACTGAAAGAACACAATATTCCTTATCCAGAATTTTCAGTAGCAGAAACAGCTGAACAGGCTATTGAAATCTCTAAAACTTTAAATTTCCCAATTTTGGTTCGTCCTTCATATGTATTAGGAGGACAAGGAATGAAAATTGTGATTAATGAAGAAGAACTAGAACATCATATTGTTAATCTTTTAAAAGATATGCCAGGCAATCAAGTGCTTTTAGATCATTATTTGGACAAAGCCATTGAAGCAGAAGCAGATGCAATTTGTGATGGGGAAAATGTATACATTATTGGAATGATGGAGCATATTGAACCTTGTGGAATTCATTCTGGAGATTCTTATGCAGTGCTTCCAACTTTTGATTTGAGTGATAATGTGCGTCAGCAAATGATTGATATTACAAACAAAATTGCGGTTGCACTAGAAACGGTTGGGTTGATTAATATTCAGTTTGCCATTAAGGATGAAATAGTTTATGTAATTGAAGCTAATCCAAGAGCATCAAGAACGGTACCTTTTATTGCTAAGGCTTATGACGAGCCTTATGTAAAGTATGCTGCAAAAGTGATGTTAGGAGATAAAAAAGTAACGGATTTTAATTTTAACCCTACTAAGGGTGGTTATGCAATAAAGGTTCCGGTATTTTCGTTTGATAAATTCCCTAATGTAAATAAAGAACTAGGTCCAGAAATGAAATCAACAGGAGAAGCAATTTATTTTATTGATGATTTAAAGGATGTTTACTTTACGAAAGTGTATTCTGAGCGAAACTTATATTTAAGTAAATAGTTTGAAAACACTTGCTATCATATTATTAATTTACCTTTTACTCAAATATTTAGGAAGGATATTAGCACCAATTTTATTAAAACGTTTTGCTAATAAAATGCAAGATCGTTTTCAGCAGCAGTTTAATCAGCAACATCAAAATCCTCAAAACCCACCACAACAGGAGGGAAAGGTGACACTTGAAAAAACTAAATCTTCCACAAAAACTAAATCAGATAATGTAGGTGATTATGTTGATTTTGAAGAAGTTGAAGAGTAAAATACAAATATGGAACAAATTAAAAAACTAAGCCCACATCTAATAGTAATCCTATTATTTGTGGGTATTTCTTTTGCCTATTTCTCACCCGTTATGCAAGGTAAAGTATTGGATATGCCAGATATTAAGCATTGGAAGGGTATGAGTAAAGAAATTTCTGATTTTCGTGAGTCAACAGGGCAGGAGGCACTTTGGACTAATTCTATGTTTTCAGGGATGCCAGCTTATCAAATTTCTACAAAGTCCAATGCTAATTTAATTCAATATGTTGTTAAAGCTATTTCTCTAGGAATTCCAAGGCCAGCCAATCTATTGTTCTTATATTTGTTGGGATTTTATTTATTATTGCTAAGTCTTAAAGTTGATTATCGACTCTCAGCTGTAGGCGCAATTGCTTTCGCATTCTCTTCCTACTTTTTTATCATCATAATGGCAGGACATATGACCAAAGCACATGCAATAGCTTATGTGCCAATGGTAGTGGCAGCTGTGCTTTATACCTACAGAGGAAGGATGCTTTTAGGAGGAGTATTAACAGCACTTACTGTAGCATTGGAACTTTATGCTAACCATTTACAGATTACTTATTACCTAGTACTAGTGCTTATCTTAATAGGGGTAGTTCAGTTTATTAAAGATTTTAAAGCTAATAATCTTACCAGTTTTGCAAAGCGTTCTGGAGTGTTGGTTTTAGCAGCTTTATTGGCTTCTGTTACTGCCATTACTCGTTTGAGTACCACTATGGAATATGGTGCTGAAAGCACAAGAGGACAATCAGAATTAACTAATAATTTAGATAATAAAACTTCAGGTTTGGATAAGGATTATGCTACTAGTTGGAGTTATGGAATTGCTGAAACATTTACCTTGCTGATTCCTAATTTTTATGGAGGCGCCTCCCAAGGTGAGTTAACAACTGATTCAGAAACATACCAAGCTATAAAAAGAGCCCCTAATGCTAAACAGCTTATTAAGCAATTACCACTTTATTGGGGTACCCAGCCTTTTACTTCAGGACCTACTTATGCTGGATCTATAGTTATGTTCCTTTTTATTTTTGGTTTATTATTTGTAAAGTCAGAAATGAGAGTTTGGATTTTATTGGCGACTATAATGTCTATAATGCTGGCTTGGGGTAAAAACTTTATGCCGCTTACTGATTTATTTTTGGATTATTTCCCAGGGTATAATAAGTTCCGTGCAGTATCCATGATATTAGTAATTG